>JBJHDG010000346.1:0-2540 GCA_050486425.1 Pseudomonadales bacterium
GATACGTTCGATCTCATCCAGCAGTTCCATGGGATCGCGGTTTTCCCGATCCAGCTTGTTGATGAAGGTCATGATGGGCGTATCACGCAGACGACAGACCTCCATCAGCTTGATGGTGCGGGGCTCAACGCCTTTGGCGCCGTCGATCACCATCAGCGCCGAATCCACCGCTGTCAGCGTGCGATAGGTGTCTTCCGAGAAATCCTCGTGGCCAGGTGTATCCAGCAGATTCACCACCGCATCGCCATAGGGAAACTGCATCACCGAGGTGGTCACCGAGATGCCCCGCTCTTTCTCCATCTGCATCCAGTCGGAGCGGGCGTGGCGATCACTCTTGCGAGATTTCACGGTACCCGCCAACTGGATGGCATTACCCAGCAACAGCAGCTTTTCCGTCACCGTGGTTTTACCGGCGTCCGGGTGCGAGATGATGGCGAAGGTACGACGCTGGGCGATGGCAGCGGGCAGGCTCTTGGACATGGTTGGTCTGGCTGATAAAAGGCCGGGGATTATACCCAGGTCAGGTGGGCTTTTCAGATAGGTTGCAGCAGGCTGCGCAAATCCATGGCCAATACCAGGGCGTCCTCGCGCCCACCCCGGGCCGGGTAATAACCGGGGCGGCGGCCGATTTCATTGAAACCCAGGGAATCATAGAGCGCGATGGCGCGCTGATTGCTGGGTCGGACTTCCAGAAACAGCATGTCGGCCCGGGCCTGCGCCCGGGACAGCAGATGCAGGGTCAGGGCCCGGCCGTGGCCTTGACCCTGCTGCTCGGGCACCACACAGACATTCAGCAGATGCGCCTCGCCGGCGGTCACACTCAGCACGGCATGGCCAATGATCGCCTGCCCTTGCAGCAGCACCCAGCATTCATAGTTGCCGGCCAGACAGTCTTCCAGGATGCCGCGGGTCCAGGGAAACTCGTAGGCGCTTATCTCATTGGCATGGACCTGATCCAGGTCGGCATGCTGCATCAGGCGAAAATTGAACGCAGTCATGGGGCGGCGCTGGGTACTTCGCCACTGGGTACTGGGGCGCCGCGTTGCCTGCACTGCTGCCAGAGCTGCTGCTTCAAGGCGGGCCGGGACAGTAGCTGCGCGGCATCCTCCAGTGCCCACCAGCGCACCCTGCCCAGCGTCCCCGTCTGCCAGTCATCTGCAGTGGCCGCCGGTAAACCCAATGCTTGGGGAGAGGCCAGCAGGACCAACAGGCGCACCTGCTCCCGGTCGGCCAGGCCCCGTACATAGGCAGCAAAAGTCGCGGCCAATTCACCGCCCAGCTGACGCTGGGTCGGTGGCCAGTGGAAGCTCAGGCCCACTGGCTGTGCGTCGGGTGCGCCTGGCAGGCAAAAACGCCCCAGCATCAAGGCCAGGTCCTGGGCCAGTCGGCGCAGCTCCGGCAAACCCAACTGTCCCAGCACCGCAGCGCCACCATGGCGAAAGCCCTGTAGCTGAAGTCTGGCTGTTCTGGTATCAGGCCGGGCGGCTGCATTGGCGCCAGCAACGGCGCCAGCAACATCGGCAGCGGCGGTTCGACGTTGAGAGCCGGCATCAGCCGCAATCTGAGGTCGGCCTGGCGCAGCGGCACGCGTTGCGCCTGCCTGGCCATCCATGCTGGCCTTGAGTGCTGCCAGCCCAGAGGCGGCGCCTGGCGCAGGATCCGCACCAGCAGCGATGGTCGCTATGACAACAGCGCTTGGCGCCACCGCCAGCAGCGCAGCCGCCTGAGCCCGGGGCACCCAGTGCACAATGCCCATGGCCGCCAGGGCGCGGCGCTGCTCCGCTGTGTAAACTGTGCCTGTCATAGGCCTACCATTGTAACCAAAGCCGGCCCCCAGGATTGCATATAAGGATCGCATATGAAGTACCACACCGACGACACCCGTATCAGCGGCATGGAAGAAGTGGTTGCCCCGGAGGTGCTGATCAACGCCTTGCCATTGTCGGATGCCGCCACTGAACTGGTGTACAACGCCCGGGTGGAAGTCAGTGACATTATTCATGGCCGGGACGATCGCCTGGTGGTGATCATCGGCCCCTGTTCCATTCATGACCCCAAAGCAGCCCTGGAGTATGGCGCGCGCCTAAAAGAGTTGGCCGTGCGTTACCAGGACAGCCTGAAGATCCTGATGCGGGTGTACTTTGAAAAACCCCGCACCACCATTGGTTGGAAAGGCCTCATCAATGATCCGCATTTGAACAACTCATTCGCTATCAATGAAGGCCTGCATATTGCCCGCGCTCTGCTACGGGATCTGGTGACCATGGGGCTGGCCACTGGCACCGAATATCTGGATCCCATCTCGCCCCAATATTATGGTGATCTGGTGTGCTGGGGTGCCATTGGTGCCCGCACCACGGAAAGCCAGATTCACCGCCAGTTGGCCTCGGGTCTGTCCTGTCCGGTAGGCTTTAAGAATTCCACCCATGGTGATGTGCAAGTGGCCGTGGATGCGGTGCAGGCAGCACGTAGCTCGCATATTTTTCTGTCGGTGACCAAGCAAGGTCACTCCGCCATCTTCTCCACGGAGGGCAACCACG
>JBJHDG010000347.1:0-2537 GCA_050486425.1 Pseudomonadales bacterium
CTCCCAAGGGCTGCGCCGAGCTCGTGGCGTGCGATCCGCCGGGCGTGACTCCGCTGCGACCCCTCACAGTCAGCTCAGAGTACCTTCGCACGCACAGCGCCCAGCGCCAGTTCGAACAAAGGATCACCGGACAGCCCACCCTGTTCATTACGGAAGCGGCTGGCTTCAGAGCCGTGCAGCGGCCGGGTCACTGTGGTGTTGGTGGCAATCACCCCATCCACCCCGGATTCCACCAGCACCTCCGCCATCTCTGCGATCGCGTTGGCATCCAGATCCGGTGCGATTTTTGCCGCCAGCGGCACATAGCGGCCAGTACTGGCCGCCAAGGCTCGCTGACGTTCCTTCAAAGCCTGCAACAGCTCCAGCAAATACCGACCTTCCTGCAATTCACGCAAGCCTGGTGTATTCGGCGAAGAGATGTTCACCGCCACGTAATCCGCCAGGGGTTGCACGGTTTCAAACGCCAACAGGTAGTCGTCAACAGCCCGGCCCAGGGGCGTGTCCTTGTTCTTGCCGATGTTGACGCCAATCAGTCCATCGCTGGGACGCCGCTTGCTCAACGCCAGGGCCAGGCGCTCCCGCAGCAGCTCCACACCCTGGTTATTGAAGCCCATGCGGTTGAGCAGTGCGCGGTGTTCGGGCAAACGGAACAGCCGCGGTTTCGGGTTGCCCACCTGAGGATAAGGCGTAACTGTGCCGATCTCGATAAACCCAAACCCCAATGCCAGCAAGCCATTGATACAGCGGCCATCTTTGTCCAGGCCCGCCGCCAATCCCACCCGGTTGCGGAACTGCAACCCCATGACTTGCACGGGACTGTAGATGGGGTGAATGAACTTGCGGGTGAGGCCCGTCCGATAGGACCAGTCGATGCTGGTCAGCGCCAGGCTGTGGGAAACTTCGGGCGGCAGCTTGAACAACAGATTGCGGAAGACTTCGTACATGGGGCTCGCAGGACAGGCCGGATTGGCGGCGCATTCTACCCGTACCGGCGCCCCATGCCAGCGCCTATTACAATCTGCGACATCAGGCCAGGCGTTCAATGCGCTGCAATTTGGCCTGGGCATCTATGGTAATGGCAAAGCGCCCGCTGATACCCTGCCAGCTCACATAGGGGCGCAGGTTGACCAGGGGCAGGCTCAGGGTGCGGCCATCCTGCGCCCGCAGCCAGACCCGCTGCACCTGCCCCTGGTACATGGCCAGCAGCTGTTCCTGGCTCAGGTGGATCTGCACGATAAAGATCTGCTCGGACATCTGGCTGGCACAGTGGCGGCAAGTTGCTGTCATAACTTTAGCAGCACAAATCGGATCAAGCTTATGACAGAGATAGACGTCACCCACGGGCCCAATGCCGCGCCCAGCGTGGAGTGGCAACAGATTCAGCAACTGCAGCAATATCTGGAAACCCGGGTGGTGGGCCAGCACCTGCTGATTGAGCGACTGTTACTGGCCCTGCTCTGCGGCGGTCACCTGCTGGTGGAAGGGGCACCTGGCCTGGCCAAAACCCGCGCCATCAAGGAGTTGGCTGCGCTGGTGGACGGTGATTTCCACCGTATTCAGTTCACCCCAGACCTGCTGCCCGGTGATGTCACCGGTACCGAAGTGTTCCGGCCGGAGGATGGCAGCTTCAAGTTCCAGCCCGGCCCCATTTTTCACAACCTGGTGTTGGCGGATGAAGTCAATCGTGCGCCGGCAAAGGTGCAGTCGGCGTTGCTGGAAGCCATGGCCGAGCATCAGGTCAGCCTGGGGCGTCGCACCCTGCCCTTGCCAGACCTGTTTATGGTGATGGCGACCCAGAACCCCATTGAACAGGAAGGCACCTATCCACTGCCGGAAGCCCAGCTGGATCGCTTCCTGCTCCAGGTGCTGGTGGACTATCCGGCCCTGGACGCGGAACGGCAGATTCTTGCCCTGGTGCGGGACGAGGCCCGGGGCGATGCACCGACGCGCCCGCCCAAACTCAGACAAGACAGTCTATTTGCTGCCCGCCAGCAGGTGCTGGCGGTGTTCATGGCACCCGCCGTGGAAACCTATCTGCTGCAACTGGTGCAGGCCACCCGTGATGCCTCAGCCTACAGCCGTGAGCTGGCAGGCTGGATCGAATTTGGCGCCAGTCCCCGGGGCAGTATCGCACTGGATGTCAGCGCCCGCGCTCTGGCTTGGCTCAATGGCCGGGACTACGTGACGCCGGACGATGTCCAGGCCATGGTGCCGGATACGCTGCGGCACCGACTGGTGCTGAGTTTCACCGCCCAGGCGGAAGGTGTCAGCGCCGATCAGATTCTGCACCGGCTGTTGCAGCTGGTGCCCGTGCCTTAGGGCGCCCCATGGGCAACCCTGACCCGCAGCGAGCACCCGCAGCGATCGGTACCGCCAGCGATGGCCTGGTGTGTGTGGACTTGCCCATGCTGCTGCGGCTGCGTCATCTGTTGCCAGGCCGCGGCCGCGGCCGCGGCCGCAGCCCAGGCTGGCAACGCCCCAGCCGGCGCCGGGGCCGGGGCATGGATTTCGCCGAGGCCCGGGCCTACCAGGCCGGC
>JBJHDG010000348.1:0-2530 GCA_050486425.1 Pseudomonadales bacterium
GCCTGCAACAGCGCACCCCGATCCAACCCAATGCCCAAGGTGCGGGACCAGCGCAGCAACAGATCAGCATCCAGCAGCACCAGGTCGGCCAACGCCCTAGCATCCAGGCGCGGTGCCAAAACCAGTTCCAGATACCGATGCAGTACTGCATCAGGCGTCACAGGCGTCTCCTCCTCCATCCAAACCCAGGCGCAGCAACTTGGCTGGCATGCCCCGGGGAAGACGCGAATCCATGCGCCCTGAACTCCCCACACTCTTGTATCGCGGTTCGCTGTCTGCGAAACGACTGCAGTTTAGCCAATAAGGTTATTGGTCAATGTTGGTCATTGTAAGCAAGATTGTCTGGCGTCTCGCAGCAGCCATCAGGCCGCCCGGGTAAACATTGCAATGCCCCGCCCATCTATCCAAGATGCAACGCCCAACTGGCTATCAGGACAGCTCCAGATGCAGATCGTTTCCTTCAACGTCAATGGTATCCGCGCCCGCATGCATCAACTGGCGGCACTGGTGGAGTTACAGGAGCCAGACATTGTCGCCCTACAGGAGATCAAGGTGGCAGATGATCTGTTCCCCTTGGCGGAAGTGACAGCGCTGGGCTTTCCCTATGTGCATTTCTATGGGCAGAAAGGGCATTACGGTGTGGCGCTGGCGTCACGCATTGCACCTGAAACCGTGCACATGGGCTTCCCCTGGCGTGATGCCGAGCAGCAACGGCGCCTGATCTGGGCCAACTATCCCACCCCTGGCGGCAAGACCCTAAGCGTGCTGAATGGCTACTTTCCCCAAGGCGAGTCTCGGGATCACCCAGTTAAGTTCAAATCAAAAGAGATATTTTACAAAGACTTATCCGATCTTATTAAAAAAGAATTCACATCCCAATCAGCGTTGCTGCTGGTAGGCGACATGAATGTGGCACCCACGGATTTGGACGTGGGTATTGGCGAGGACAACATGAAACGCTGGCTCCGCACCGGCAAGTGCTGCTTCCTGCCGGAGGAACGGCAATGGCTGCAAACGTTGTTGGATTGGGGCTTGATCGATACCTACGCCGTCCATACTCAGGCAGCGGAGCGCCGCTACAGTTGGTTCGACTACCGCAGCGGTGGTTTTGAGCGGGATCCCAAACGTGGTCTGCGTATTGATCTGATTCTCGCCTCCCCTGCTGCCGCAGACCTGGTGCAGGCAACGGGCATCAACTACGACATCCGCGCCATGGAGAAACCCTCGGATCACTGTCCGGTTTGGGTGGATTTGAAGCTGTAGCGGCTAGCGCAGGGCGTTGATCTGAGCCTGCAGGGCGCTGGCCTGAGCCGCCGCAGCAGCAGCAAAATCTGCGCCCTCACTGGCATAGATGATGGCCCTGGAGCTGGAGATGACCAGGCCGGCGCCATCAGCATCCAGGCCGGCAGCGAGTACCGCCGCCAAATCACCGCCCTGAGCGCCAATGCCAGGTACCAACAGCGGCACCCCAGGAGCGGCGGCCCGGATGGCCGCCAGCTCTGCCGGGTAGGTGGCACCAGCCACCAACATCAGGTTGCCATGCCGGTTCCAGTCGCTGGCGGCCTTGCGGGCAATTTTCAGATACAAAGGATCGGATGGGGTATGCCCCTGCACCAGGTCGTTGTCCGGATTACTGGTGCGACAGAGTACCACCGCACCCTTTTCCGGCCGCGCCAGAAACGGCGCCAGACTTTCACTGCCCAGGTAAGGGTTGAGCGTCACGGCATCCGCCTGATAGCGCTCGAACGCCTCCTGGGCGTAAAGCGCGGCAGTGGAACCTATGTCTCCCCGCTTGGCATCCAGAATCACCGGAATCCCCGGATGATGGCGATGAATGTACTGAATCAGTGCCGCCAGCGCGGGTTCGGCGCCCAGCGCCGCAAAATGCGCGATCTGGGGCTTGAAGGCGCAGACATGGGCCGCCACGGCATCCACGATCTGGGTGCAGAACGCTAATACTTGATCTGGGCTGTTCTTGAAGGGGAGCGGAAATTGCGCGGGCAACGGGTCCAGACCCACGCACAATAGGCTCTGTTGCCGCTCCATGGCTGCGGAAAGTTGCTGCTGGAAGTTGAACACGGAAGACACGGCGGCAGTATATCCGGCCTACGCCACACAAGCATCGTCGAAGTGCCAAATTTCGGCAGGATTGGACCCTGGAGGCGTTGCTCATACACCAAGGCGCAACCTGCCCTCAGTCCTAGCCCGTTGTTTCGGCACAGAAAACGGACCATCGACGAGTTTGGCATGATTCTGGCTCGGCGGTCCTTGGCTAAATTTAAGTCTCCCAGGCGCAGTACGGTTAAATTTGACCGTGACTCAGCTAAAGTATTGGGGTAGCCGCAATGACGAGAGCGCCCAACGTGATCGATATGGATCCAGCCAAGCAGCGACTCCAAGCCAGCCGCACAGGTGCCGGGCGTGGCGACAAACGCCACCATCCCAGGCTGGAGAGCGATGATCGCCTGTTTGTCCAGGTGGTGTTGTGCTCCAGTGATCCGGGCTTGGTGGGCACCACCATCTCCTGTGA
>JBJHDG010000349.1:0-2510 GCA_050486425.1 Pseudomonadales bacterium
GTTATTTACTGTCTTTGCCCGTACCGGCGGCACCGAACTGGGCTCCAAAGGCGTGACTGCCTTTGTGGTGGATGCCAGCAGCCCAGGCATCAGCCTGGGTCAGCCCTACCGCAAGATGGGCCAGCAGGGCGCCCATGTCTGCGACGTCATCTTTGAGGATTGCCTGGTGCCGGCAGCAAACATTATCGGCGGGCCGGATAACCTCAATAAGGGCTTCGCCACCGCCATGAAAACCCTGGATCGTGGTCGCCTGCACATCGCCGCCGTAGCTGTTGGCTGCGCGGAAAGACTGCTGACGGACTCCCTGGCCTATGCCCTGGAGCGCAAGCAGTTTGGCCAGGCCATCGGCGAATTCCAGTTGATCCAGGCCATGCTGGCTGACAGCAAGGCCGAAGCCTACGCCGCCAAATGCATGGTGCTGGACGCTGCCCGGCGCCGCGATGCCGGCGAGAAAGTCACCACCCTGGCATCCTGCGCCAAACTGTTCGCCACCGAAATGGTGGGCCGAGTGGCGGACCGGGCAGTACAGATTTTTGGCGGCGCCGGTTATGTCGAGGACTACGGCATTGAGCGCTTTTTCCGGGACGTGCGCCTGTTCCGGATCTATGAAGGGACCAGTCAGATCCAGCAGACGTTGATTGCGCGCAACCTGTTGAAAGAGGCTGCCGGCTGAGCCTGTTCAACCGGCCTGCAAAGGCAGAAACAGTGTGAAGGTGGCGCCCTGGTCGCTGGTCGTAACATCCAGGGCACCACCCAAGGTCCCCACCAGATTGCCACAGATGTGCAGCCCCAGGCCGGCATGATCGCCCCCCTTGGTGCTGACCTTGGGCACAAACAGATTCGCCAGCACCGCTTCTGACAGACCAGGACCCTGGTCGGCCACCGCAACCGCAACACCAGGTACGCCGCCCCGATAGACCCCCGGAAGGCTCCGTAGCACCAACTGGCCACCCGCAGCCATGGCTTCCACCGCATTGCGCAGCAGGTTGGTCAGCACCTGCCGCAGCAGGTCCGCATCAGACTGGATAGGCACGGCGCCAGGCGCCAGCTGGGTCTTGATTTCAATCTTGGCGGCGCTTGCTGCCGCTTGATGCAGTTGAGCCAGGCCTAGCAACAACTCGTTCAGGTCAAAGGTCGCGAGCCGCACTTCAGGCTCAGGTTCATCGCTACCGGTTGTCAACAATCCTGGTAGCGCCAGCGCCCCTCTGATGGTTGTCGCCGCCCGCCTGATTTCCTGATTGATCAACTGCAACTGCTCCTTGGCGCCAGCATCCGCAGCCATCTTCAGCTCCAACAGATGCAGCTGATTCTGCACCACACTCAAGGGGTTGCTGGCTTCATGCACCAGCGTCCGCAACATCTTCTGTTGTCCGGCCTGCAAGCGACCACGTTGTTGCAGCTGAGCAAAATCCTGGGTTTGATGCAGGTGCAGATAACGTGCCGCCAAAGCGGCAAACAGGATAAGCAGCGCCTGCCGGTCCGCCGGGTCATCATCCTGTCGCGGACAAACCATGACGCCAATGATGTCCGGGCCGCTGAACATGGGTACGGCATACAGCTGGTCAACGCCAAGGCGGCGAAATATCTGCCGATCAACAATGGGTAATGCCGAGCTGTCCACAAAGGCTCGCGACACGCCAGCCTGGTACACCTGAGCCACCAGACTGGCCGATGAAGTCACCGTGAGCCGCACCGCGGCCAAGTCATCCGCACCCGCACCTTGCAGCTGTCGGGTACCAGGTTGCAGGAGAAAATATCTTGGCCGCAGACCGAATAAGGCCTCCGCCACAGTGGCCAACACGGACTCAAGCTGGGCGGCATCGGCCTGCGCGCCAAGCAAGGGTGCGAAGGCCATGACCTGGGCCTGCTGCCAGAGTAGCGGGCGCCAGTCCTGGGTGCCTGCGCTGACGCCGGCAGCCTGGATCAGTGCCTCGGCCCGGCGCTGGCCCGCAGCGATCAGGTTGGTTAATTGCGAGGGTGGCAGACCAAACAGTTGTTGTGCAGTCTCCGCTGTTGCAGCCGCACCACGATGCTCCAGGAGCTCGATCAGGGCATGGATGCGCAGCAACGGGTGCGCTTCCTGCAGTTGTTCCGGCGGCGCACCTCGAAATGCCACCAGTTCGGCCATCAGCGGATCTGTGGGCAGGCTGACCCCGGTAATGGTGAGCAATACCCGGTTGCGGGCACCTTCAGGTTCCAATTCCACCTGTACAGCCAGCTCTGCAGCGACACAGGCCAATGCCAACAGCGCCTGCCACTCTTCAAAGCCCAGTCGGGCGGTATCACCGGCCGGGGCCGCCGCCCAGATCTGCGCCTGTGCCAAATCCCGCAGATCCTGGGGCGCCATGGCCGTCAGGGCCTGCAACAGCGCACCCCGATCCAAACCAATGCCCAAGGTGCGGGACCAGCGCAGCA
Source organism: Pseudomonadales bacterium (assembly GCA_050486425.1). GTDB lineage: Bacteria > Pseudomonadota > Gammaproteobacteria > Pseudomonadales > Azotimanducaceae > SKXG01. The sequence goes on from JBJHDG010000349.1 coordinate 2,416, forward strand.
ACAGATCAGCATCCAGCAGCACCAGGTCGGCCAACGCCCTAGCATCCAGGCGCGGTGCCAAAACCAGTTCCAGATACCGATGCAGTACTGCATCA
>JBJHDG010000350.1:0-2506 GCA_050486425.1 Pseudomonadales bacterium
TTGTTGTTGGGGGTCAGGGGGAGGGGGTCAGAGTTAAATCTTCCGCCCAGTGCGGAGAGCAACCCCTCGGCATAGTTGTTCTCACCACTATCCGGCCCGCCGTTGCCGACCAGGATATTGTAGCTTTTGGCGCAACTGCCCTCTTCCATGGGGCTGACATACTGACCGCCGCTGACGGCGGCAGCATCATAGCCACCCCTGTTGTTGGTCGTCCAGACGCCATCGGCAGTACCGGACAGGGGAGAGATGCCAGCGTAGTAGCGCCTGGCCTCGTTCATCATGGAGGCATAGGGGGCGTTATTGGTACCCGGAATGGCTTCATTGCCGTAGAAATGGGAGGCGTTGAAACCGGGCGATCCCCAGACCTTGCCCAGCTGGTTCAGACAATCGGTCTGATTAGTGTGGGTACAGTAAATTCTGGACTGAACTGCCTCAATGGCTGCCACGCTGTCGAGCATGGTGAAATGCTCGTAGACCTTGCCACCCCTCGGGTTGTTGCTGGCTGCAAAGACCATAATGCCGAAATTGAACTGCTTGGTGGCAATATCCGGCTTGATGGCGTCGAGAAACTTGTAGAGCGCCTCATGGGCCATCCGGCGTTTAGTAACGCCCTGGCTCTGCGCATTCCAGTTGGCCGAGTTATCGATCATAAAGAGGATGTTCGGCGCTTCGATACCATTCTGCCCCAGGGTAAAGAGATCCACGTCGTGAGCGCGGATGGACAGGCCGGAGCACAGCAGTGCGCCGGCGAGCAAGCCCTGAATGATCTGTTGTTTGCTGATCATGTTTCTTTGCCTCCTAAGGGCAATAGCCTTCCAGGTAAGTCATGCGAAAGCCCTGTACATAGGTGCCTTGGGTGGACGTGACAGGCTCACTCACGCTCACCCCCACTTCCCAGTAATAGCGTGGCGTCACTGCCACCTGCACCCCGATATTCATGGCGCCGCCAATGCCCGGTGTCTCCCGGATACAGCGCACGAATTCGATGGTGCTCTCCTTGCCCTGCTGCAGATCGGCCGGGATGGCAGCGACAAAGTTGTCATTGGCGTCCAGGTAGTTTTCATAGTTCACGTAGTAGTCCACATCGCTGATCATGTAGCTCAGCACGTTCTGCGCCACACTCTCCACTTCCACCTGGCTGCGCTGGAAATTGGCCAGCATCATGTTGACGTTGGTGGTGGTAATGGTCGACATGCCGATCATGGTCATGACCACCAGAATCACCAGGGCGGCAATCAGAATGACGCCTTGCTGGCGTGGTTGCGCGAACTGCTTCACTGGACGTACCTCCGGATGGCCACGTTGGTGATCTGCGCCGCAGAACTGAACACGCCATGGTTGTAATTGGTATTGGGTGTGCGCTGCACTCCGGCGTAGGTATAGGTTTTAGTGTCCGGCTGCGTGGTGCGTGCGGCGCTGCGCACCAGCAGGTGGAAACGTATCGCCACCACGTCATCCCACTCCGCCGCTGTCGGCGCCGCGACCCAGGCCGCGTTGCCTGCTTCGGCGTTGGGCGACCCGTTGCCGCTGCGGTCAATACCGTACTCCACCTGAAAGTCGACAACGCCTGCGGCTATAGGCTCGATCGAGGCCCCAGGGGTGGTTATACGATAACGATAAAAGACATCGTTCCAACCAACGTAATAGAAGGTTTGATGGAACTGTCGAATGCGGGCCGGTGTGACCCCGTCCTTCTGGGTGAGCAGAAAGTTGCCGGAGTTACCCAGGTCCAGCACATAGTTGGTCGGCGTGGTCTGCAGATAAAACCCGTTGCCCAGGCCGGCTGTAGTTTCCACGAAGGTGGTGCTGGCACGGCGGATCACCAGAACGTCTGTCCCGTTTTTGGGTGCAATGCAGCTGAAACTGGTCTGGTTGACGCCAATCGCATCCCGGCCATCGAGCGGGAACGTCATGCCACTGACCAGGTTGGCCTGGCTGACTACACAGGGATTGGGCTGCAGGGTAGCGCCGGTGTGGTAATTGTCCAGCTCCCCATAATAGCCGGCCAGGCTGATTTCTTCCTTCAGCAGCGAGGTAAGGTAGCGCCCGGTATCTGCCACTTCGCCGGATCGCCGGATCTGCTCTCCGGTGCGCGCCGAATCCACCATGATCTGCAGCACCCCGGCAATCAGGATCAGGCCCAACAGCATGGACACCATCAGCTCCACCAGAGAGAAGCCGGCGTGGCGTGAGGAGGGTGAGACAAATTGAATTGTCATCAGTTAAAGCTCGACAGCAGGACGGTGTAGGTCATGGCGCGCACTGTGCGGTTATCGGCAAAACCACCGAACTCGTCTTCGGCACAGGTGGTATCCACCACCTGGGTGGTTTCCACCAACCCCTGCCAGACCAGAGCGATTTCCAGGGTATTCACGCCGTCATAGCTGATGCAGCCGCGGGCATTGATAAGACCGCCTGTGGGAGTACCGGCCTGGTTTTCCGAGGCGCCCTTGAGCATGGCATCCCAGCGGTTGACGTCTGCGACGACCTGGGCCTGGGTCACTGC
>JBJHDG010000351.1:0-2494 GCA_050486425.1 Pseudomonadales bacterium
CCATATAGCCGGCCAGGAAAAATATCATGCCCACCTTGGCCACTTCCGAGACTTGCAGGGTCATCAACCCCAGGTCCAGCCAGCGCTGGGCCCCGTTGACCCTGAGTCCGACGCCGGGAATCAGCACCACTACCAGCAGAAAGAGGGAGCCCAGCAACATATAGGGGCTCAGCTGATACCAGATCCGGATCGGCAGACGATAGGCCACGACCGCCGCGGCCCCGGCTATCATCAGATAAGCCAGGTGCCGCTTGAAAAAATAGAGGGCATCGCCCCGTAACTCCTGGGCATAGTTCACTGAAGCCGAAGCTACCACCACCAATCCGATGCTCACCGCAGCGAGCACAGCAATCAACAACGTGTGGTCCAGGGATACGCCAGGCGTGGTTAGACCCGGCACCACCTGCTTCGCCCGCAACAGCATCATGACAGTGCCCCCACGGCAGTGCGGAAGGCATCGCCCCGTGCCAGGTAGCTACTAAACATATCCAGGCTGGCGCAGGCGGGCGACAGCAGCACCAGATCACCCGACCGGGCCAGATCGGCAGCAGCCTTGACTGCTGCTTCCATGGATACGGCGAAAACTGGCCTGAGTCCTTCAGGCGCCACTCGCGCTACTATTGGGGCATCCTCACCTATCAGCACCAGCGCGCGCAGGCGCTCCTTCATGGCCTCACCCAGGGGTGCAAAATCCTGGCCCTTGCCCTGGCCGCCGGCAATGAGCACCACATTGCCCTGCCCGGCCAGACCCTGCAGGGCAGCGATACTGGCGCCGACATTGGTGGCCTTGGAATCGTTGATCCAACGCACCCCGGAACGCACCGCCACCAATTCACAGCGATGGGGCAGACCCCGAAAGTCTTTCAGTGCCTCGGCAATCTCTGCGTCCTCCAGCCCGAGCGCACTAGCCAGTGCATAGGCAGCCAGAGCGTTGGCCCAGTTATGCCTTCCACTCAGCGGCAGCTGATTCACTGCCATCAGCAATTCGCGGCCGCGCGCGAGCCAGGCCTGACCCTGGTGCTCCACCAGGCCGTACTGGTTCAGATCAGGAGTATCCAGGCCAAAGCTGATCAGCTGCTGGTTATCCGCTGCCATGGGTTGGGTGAGATCATCGTCCCGGTTCCACACAACCACCTCCGCAGCCCGGTAAATGCGCTGCTTCGCGGCATGATAGGCGAGCATATCCGGATACCTGTCCAGGTGATCCTGGGACAGATTGAGTATGGTGGCTGCCAGCGGCCTCAGGCTATGTACGGTTTCCAGCTGGAAGCTGGACAGCTCCAGCACATAGGCTTCGCGCGTCGGGTCGAGAAGGTCCAGCGCGGGTGTGCCGTAGTTGCCGCCAACCCCGACATTGACACCACATTGGCTCAGCACATGCCCCAGCATGGCGGTCACCGTGCTTTTGCCGTTGGAACCGGTAATAGCCAGTACGGGCGCGGACGCGACGCGGGCAAACAGCTCGATATCGCCCAGTATGCGGCAGCCAGCCCGAGCCGCCCGCTGCAGGCTGGGGCGGTCCAGGCTAATGCCGGGGCTAAGCAGAATCTCTGCATAGCCAGTCAGATCCCAGCCGGGTTCTCCACCCGTCACCTGAACTACATCGGGAAATTCACTGCGAATCTGATCCAGCTGGGGCGGATTGTCGCGGGTGTCGTACCAGTCAAAATCCAGCTCCTGCCGACGCAGGTAGCGGGCTACGGACAGCCCCGTCAGGCCCATGCCGAGAATGGCCCGTCGCTTGTCAGTACTGATCAGTGCTGCCATGGCCATCTAGCGAATCTTGAGTGTGGCCAGCCCGATCAGGACCAGCATGACGGTAATGATCCAGAAGCGCACGATGACGCGTGGTTCAGGCCAACCCTTTAGCTCGAAGTGATGGTGCAGGGGCGCCATGCGGAACACCCTGCGCCCGGTGAGCTTGAACGAGGCCACCTGGATAATCACCGACAGGGTTTCCATCACAAAAACTCCGGCCATGATGAAGAACACCACCTCATGGCGGGCAATCACTGCAATGACCCCCAGTGCCGCACCCAGAGCCAGTGCGCCTACATCGCCCATAAAAACCTGGGCCGGATAGGTGTTGAACCAGAGAAATCCGAGACCGGCGCCGCCGAGCGCAGCGCAGAAAATAAGCAGCTCCCCGGCACCAGGTATGAAGGGAATCTGGAGATACTGGGCAAACTGAAAGTGACCCACCAGATAGGCAAAAATACCCAGTGCACTGCCGATCGCCACCGAGGGCAGGATCGCCAGACCATCCAGACCATCGGTGAGGTTTACCGCATTGCTGGATCCCACGATTACCAGATAGGTCAACACTACATAAAAGGGGCCCAGCTCCAGGGCAAAGTCCTTGAGAAAGGGCAGGAACAGCTGGGTCTCCGCAGGCACAGCGGCAGTGAAGTAGAGATAGAGCGCTGCGCTCAGCCCAATGGCCGACTGCCAGAAATACTTCCAGCGCGCCGGCAGCCCTTTGGGATTACGGTGG
>JBJHDG010000352.1:0-2459 GCA_050486425.1 Pseudomonadales bacterium
TGCCTTGACCGCATCATCGTCGATACGACCCATCTGGTCCTCGCGCATGTTGGCCCGGGCATAGACGCCGTCCCGCGATGGTGCGTCGAGGAGCGCGGCCGAGCGGTCCCCGAGCGGATTGAGATGCGCGACCGATGCCAGCACATCGGTGAGCTTGCGCTCGATCTCCGGCCGCTCGGCCGCCGGCGCGCGATCAATCGCAGCCTCGATCACCACGGTGGCTCCCGCACCTGCATATTCGATGGCATTGCTCGGCAGGTTGCTCAGCGCCCGCTGCAATAGATCAGGATCGGCATTTACCCAAGCATCACCCTGCATCTGCAACCGAACGCCGCGTTCATCGGCCAATGCCTGATAGTACTCACACATGCGTTCCAGGAGCGGTGCCAGATGCACGCGCTGGGTACGCAGCTCATTGGTACCGGCTTCCGCCTTGGCCAGAAATAGCAGGCTTTCAATGATGCGGGCCAAGCGCTGCAGCTCTTCCAGATTGGAACCCAGCAGCTCCTGATAGGCCGCAAGTGGACGCGGGCGAGTCAGCGCTACTTCCACCTGCCCCATCAGATTATTCATGGGTGTACGCAACTCATGGGCAAGATCAGCCGCAAATCGCTCCAGACGGGTAAACGCATCTTCCAAACGCGCCAACATTTCATCAAAAGCTTCGGCCAGGGCCTTGAGCTCGTTGGGCCAAGGATGATCGCCAATGCGTTCACTCAGCCGCTGCGCATTGATACGGTGTGCGGTTTCAGCAATGGCACGAGTGGGAGATAGCCCAGCACTGGCGATTCGCTCAGCAATAAAAGAAGCCAGCACGATGCCAATGATCAGCAACAGTATCATGCCGGTACGGTGACGCTGCATCAGCCCGCGACTGCTGGAGGTATCCAGTGCAATATGCACGATATAGTCAACACCTTGCGCACCTGGCAAACGCGCACCGCCCAGCAGAAATTCGCTGCCATCCAGCCGCAAACGCTGGGAAGCCTCTAAGTGTGGCCAAAGCTCGGTATCAGATACTTGAAACAAGGTGGCAGGAAATCCTGCGGTATCCATCTCAGGCGTGACAATTACCAAGCGGCCGTTGGCATCCTGGATACGCACAAAATAGCTGGAACCGGGGTGAGCCGCCGCTTCTGCCACCACTTCCACTCGCAACGCCACAGAATCCTCACCCAGCTCGCGCAATACATAATGCAGTGTTTCGATGGTGCCGATCATGAACTGGCGGTCCTCCTCCTGCATATGAATCCGCAGCAGGTTGTAGAGGATCAACATGATGGTGCCCAGCATCACTGCCAGCGCGACGGCATACCAGAGGGCAATAAAACGGGAGATGCTCCAGCCGCGCTCCGAGAGCAGGCGCCGAACGCGGTGTTTCAAGCGCGATCTTCCAATACGTAGCCAACACCACGCACCGTGTGTATCAATTTGCGGGAGAATGGTTCGTCAACCTTCACGCGCAAGCGACGCACAGCCACATCCACCACATTGGTATTGCTGTCGAAGTTCATATCCCAAACCTGTTCCGCGATCAGGGTCCGGGACAGTACCTCGCCACTGCGTCGCAGCAGCAGCGCCAACAACCTGAACTCCACCGGTGTGAGGTCCAGCGTTTTACCTTCGCGGATGGCCCGATGCCGGATGGGATCCAGCTCCAGACCGCCGATGTTCAGCACTTCAGCCTGACGGGTTGGCCCACGCCGCAGGATGGTTCGTACCCGTGCCAACAGTTCAGAGAAGGCAAAGGGTTTTATCAGATAATCATCCGCACCCAACTCCAGCCCACGCACCCTGTCGGTGACCGAATCCTTTGCCGTCAAGAACAACACTGGCATCTGTCGGCCGGCAGCCCGCAATGAAGACAACAGCTCCCAACCATCCCGCCCCGGCAACATCACATCCAAGATGATCAAATCGTAATCTTGCGTCAGCGCCAGCTGCAGGCCTTCGACACCGTCGGCCGCTTCATCCGCCACATAGCCCGCCTCCTTGAGGCCGGTCTTGAGGTAGGCGCGGGTTTTGGCTTCATCTTCGACAATCAGGATACGCATACGGACCATCCACTGGGTGCTGGCACATAAGGGCGCGAGCATATCACCACGGCTTTGTCAGTCTAGGCCCAATTCAACTGGGCCCAATTCAAGCCCTCGCCGCCCGTGGCCGGAAACCGTTACAATGGCCCGCATGAATGAGCGCCCCCACAGCCATCCGGATCAGGTCGCCAGCGGACAGAAATTTCGCACGCCCCAGGGCTTTGCGGCCATCCGCAATGGCATCAAGGCCAGTCAAGTGACCGCCACCAATCCCAGTGGCCGCAAGCCACCCTGGCTCAAGGTGCGCCTGGCCGGTGGTGCTGGCTACGAAGCAGTGCGCGAGACCGTGAAATCCCACCGTTTGGCCACTGTATGCGAGGAATCCCACTGCCCCAACATCGGCGAGTGCTGGAACAACGGTAC
>JBJHDG010000353.1:0-2447 GCA_050486425.1 Pseudomonadales bacterium
CATCCAGGCTGGCCAGAAAGCGCACCTCATCTTCCTTGGCCATTAGCAGGCCATAGCGCAACTGACTGGCTTGCCCCGTGATTTTTGCTGCACCCAACAGTTCTGCGGCCTGATTCAGTTCCTCGCGGGAAATCTCCGCACCCACGGGCAGAGTTGGGGCTCTGGCGCGGCCGCCGATGCGGCGGGTGTTCAGTGGACGGAAACCATCTCGCGCCGAGGTCACAAAGATTTCCTGGCCCTCGAGAAAAAACAGGCGCTTTTCTGCAAACAGCGTTTCAAAGGCGCTCAGATTGATTTCCACGGCATCAGCTTCCACGTTGCCGAAATCCGGATTCAGGGTGCCCATCAGTTGCAGATTGCTGCCGGGTCGCCAGAACAAATCCACCCCGGCTTTACGTTTGCTGCTGTCGTTAAGACGATCTTGGGTTAGCGACACATAGGGGAACAGGCTGTACTGCTGGCGGGGATTGATACCCTGCAGCTGCACCTGAGCGAAGCCCGAGATGAACCTGGGTTGGGTGGCGGGCAGTGATGGCCAGGCCCAGATCTGATCCAGGTGCGCCACACGCCGCTCCACGTAGATACCCAGCGTCCGCGTGTCCGTAAGTGCCGGCATGCTGAACATGGACCAAGGCAGAAACATTTCCACTGACCAGCCATTGTCGGTTCTGGCGCTGGCGCCTTGCCAGGGTCCATCCCAGTCGGGGTTCAACTGGTTTTCCGGCAACAGGGTGCCGTCACTGAGACTGTCCCCCAGGCTTACGGCAAAGTAATAGCCGTAGCGACCTGCGCCGGAGGTATCCAGCATCAGGGTGAAACTGTCTCTATTGAGGTCGCGCTGATCCCGGGAAGAGCGCTGGGCGACCAGGCTTTGTGGTGGCTGGGTCAACTGCGCACCCAGATACAAGCCCTGCTCGGTATAGAACAGCAGCACCTGGGTGCTGTATTGGGGCTCGGCCCGGGTATCTGGCACCACCACCTGCAGCGCCGGCAATGCACTGGCTTGCTGCCAGGCGGACTCATCCAGGTGACCATCCAGAGTGATCTGGGGATGCTCTGCGAGGTAGGAAAGGGCTGGCGCTGCCGCGCTCAAGCTGGGCCACAGGCAAACCGAGACCGCGCACAACAGCCAGCACCGCAAGAATCCTGCGGACACCTGATACTCCTTGGGGAAAGACCGCGCACCTGGGATTGCCAGGTTGGGGGCATGCGCAGCCGCTAAAAAGCAAAAGTCTAGCACAGCAACAAATGCTGACCGCCGGGATTGGACAGGGAAACTGACTGGGAGGATTTGGCAGGGAAATGGCGCGTCCGGAGAGATTCGAACTCCCGACCCCCAAGTTCGTAGCCTGGTGCTCTATCCAGCTGAGCTACGGACGCGTGACTTCCAGATGGCCACTGCCGGGGCAGGGCTGGCGGAAAGCGGGCTATTATCTGGATCCGGCTCCTGGGCGTCAAGAAAGTTAGGCGCTGGTCTGACCCAAACTTGCGGCGGCGGCCGCTGCTGGCGACAATTCGCGGCTGCGCCGGCGATGATCGAGCCCGGTAACAAGCGGTTTCAGGAGACCTTAGAGGCAGCGCATGCAGGACGAGGTAAAAATCGCCACCCCAGTGCGTACCAAACGCTTTCACGGTTGGCGTTTGTTGGGCGTGATTTTCGTGATCTTTGTGCTGATGGCGGGGATCAGCGGGCTGATCGACTATGTCGTGATAGGACCATTGGAAGGGCGAATCTGAATCCACCCCGGTACCATGGCCCACCAGCTGGTGGGCCATGGCGGGCAAGGGTTATTCCGTGGCAAAAATCAGTTCAAGCTGGTCGAGATCACCAGGATTGCGGCGCAGCAGCAGCGTGTGGATGCCCATGTCATCGAGTACCACACCATTCAGTGAGGCCACCACGTCGTCGATATCACCCACCGCCGTCAGCACCACATCATAGGTGTCCGGATGAACGTCACGGTAGGCGACATTACCAAGTCCGGCATTGGCAATACGCGGCGTGGATTCTTCAAGGGTGTCGCCACTCGCCAGCAGATATAAATTCAGTTGGCCCGCACTTACCGCACCATGGGCAAATCTGTACTGGGCCTTGGTTGTAACTGGCCGCAGTCGTTCTTCCACCGTGAAACCGCCAAGGCCGATGGCCTCATTATCATTTTCACCCATCAGGAAGTAGGTTCTGGCTGAGCCAGGGGCAAAATTCTGCCCGCTTTGCTGGAACACGAACTGGTTGTCAATGCCTTCGGGTGTGATGTTGATGTTCTTGTTGCCGGCACTGACCAGCTCATAACCCGTTTGATCACCATATTCCACATTGGCAAACAGGGGCGCCACATTGGTGTTGCCAAAGTAGAAATCAACTGCCGCCACATCCAGTGCCAGGTGGGAGAAACGTACTGCGGCGGGCAAAGGTCGTGCTGGCCAAAGCGCGGTGCCTTGGGGGC
>JBJHDG010000354.1:0-2432 GCA_050486425.1 Pseudomonadales bacterium
CATCCGATCATGGCGGTCCGTGCGGGTATTGCCCGCAAGATTCCATTGCTGATTGGCTGTACCCGGGATGAGCAGAAGCTGTATGTGGGGCGGGACCGGGTGCAGTTGACGGACGAGGCGCTACTGGCCCAGGTGCAGGCAACCTTGCCGCGCAAGGCGGCAGACCGGGCCGCCGAAGTGGTGGCGCTGTATCGGCAATCGCGGCAGGCGCGGGGCCTGGCGCATACCCCCAACGACATCATTGATGCGGTGGCCACGGCTTCGCGGTTCCGTATTCCCGCGATTCGTTTTGCGGAATCCCAGCGTGCCCATCAGGCGCAAACTTTCCTTTATCAGTTTGATTGGGATGCGCCCTTGCGTGGTGCCAGCATGGGCGCCCGGCATGGTCTGGAGATTCCTTTTGTATTTGGTACCTCGGCCTCGGCGGAAAGTGCGCGCACCCTGGGTACGGGTGAAACCATTGAGCGCCTTACCGCGCAGATGATGGATGCCTGGATTGCTTTTGCCCGCAGCGGTGATCCCAGCCATGGCGGCATCGGTGAGTGGCCGGCCTATGATACGGATGCGCGCTGGACCATGATGTTCAACGCCAAAACTGAACTGCTGTCGGCGCCGCTCGAGGAAGAACGGGCGATCTGGGCTGACATGCTGGGCGCAGGTGCGACTGCGCCTGTCACACCGGCTCAATCCTAGCGCCGTTTGCGCCATGACCGAGAAACTGGATACAGCCCTGGGCAAGGGGTTGCGGGTACTGGAAGCGCTGAGCCAGGCGCAAAGTCCGGTGCGCCTGTCGACCCTGGCAGCGGATCTGGCACTGCAGAAAAGTGCGGTGCATCGGGTGCTGCAAACCCTGCTGGAAGCGGGCTTTGTACATCAGGATCAGGAGTCCGGGCTGTACGGCGCCACGCTGAAGCTCTGGCAGTTGGGTGTGGGCGTGATGAATGCGCTGCCGGTGAAGCAGGCGGCAACCAATGTATTGCAGGCGCTGCATCGGCAAACCGGCGAGACCGTGAGCCTGTCCATCCTGGATGGCGATCATGTGCTTTATCTGGAAAAGATCATTGCGCCGCGTCCCATGGGTTTTACCACCAAAGTGGGCAGCCGCGTGCCGGCGCCCTATACCGTGGCAGGGCGCGCCATGCTGGCGTATGAGGATGATCCGCGTCCTATCCTCAAGCGCTATTTGGGCGGGCGTAAGGCCGAGGCGGACGCCATGGACAAAGCGCTGGCGGATATTCGTCAGGCGCGGGATGAGGGTTATCTGGTGGGCGAAGGCCGTGTGGAGCGGGGCATTGTGGGCATGGCCGCGGCAGTACCTGGCGCGGACGGGCGCGGCTACGCGGGGCTGACCGTCTCCGCCCCCCGGCACCGGCTGACGGCAGCCCGGCAGCGTGATTTTATCGATGCCCTGCTGACGGCGACGGCGCAGCTCAGTGAGGCTTTAGGGCAACACTGAGCTGGCGGTTAGCGGTTACTGTAAATGCCGGGCGAAAAAATCTGCGGACGCATCGCGTTCAAATTTCGGAATACCCACATGGGGTCCGGGATTGATATGCATGGTTTTTTCTTTGGAACCAAAGGCGTCCCACAGTGCCAGGCCGGCATCCGGTGTCATCAGCTCGTCGTGGTACTGAAACAGAAACAGCAACGGTAACTGGATGCTGGCCACGGTTTGTTTGAATGCGGGATCCGGCATCAAACCAAATAGCCCGAGTACCGCTGCTTTGATGCGCGTCTCCCGCGCCACCAGCGGAATCCCATAACGCGTGCCCATGGACACGCCCCAGTAACCATAACTGGAGGCGGCCAGGGCTGGATCGGCCTGCAGGTGATCCAGTAGCGCCTGCCACTCCCGCACCATACGCGGTGGCCGCTGGTCGGCAGGACGTTGCTGCGTGGCGCTGCTCACCACCTGGTCCCGCTGCTGCCGCAGTTGCGGGTTCACACCTTCACTGCGCAGGCGGCGCAAGGTTTCTTCCTGGGCTTTGATTTCGGCCGCACTGCGCCTGGCGCCATGACCGGGTGCATCCAGGGCAATGCTGGCCCAGCCGAATTCCCGGGCAAATTGTTGCGCCATCTCCACGATGTTGGGTGCTTCCTTGCTTTGAAAGCCGCCATGACCAATGAGTACGGTTGGCAGCGGGCCACTGCTGGCGGTGGGACACCAGCGCAGACCTGGTACCTGCTGGGCTTCCAGTTCAATTTCAAAGCTGGTTTGGGTCACGCCATCACTGCTGAAGGCTTCCAAAATTTTCATGTCTGCGGCTCCGGAACGCGGTGCAGTACGCCGCCGGCGGCCTGCTGGCTGGGATATCGGCACATGGCTTCACGTTCTTCCCGGTGTGGGTCGGCCAGTACCTGAGGCGGATTGTCAAAGTGCAGCACCTGACGCGTCTGCAAATCGTAGGGCGCCCAAGTGGGCACGGCAGCAT
>JBJHDG010000355.1:0-2426 GCA_050486425.1 Pseudomonadales bacterium
CCTTTACAATGCTCTGCACCGTGAGCGCGGCCAAGGTGGCCTGCACATCCGCCGACGCCAGGTTCGGGAAATCCTCCAGTGCGCCCAGCAGCCAGTGCAAATTGAATTGTTCCTTGCCGGTACTTTTGGGTGGCGCCTGCTGAAAATAGGGGTCGGCCAGCAGGCGCGCCAGTAGCGCCGGCTGCACCTGCCCGCTGGCGCCCCAGGCGCCATTCGCGTCATAGGTCAGGCTTTGGCAGTGGCTGATCCAGGCATCCAGCAAGGCATTGCCCGGGCCGGTGTCGAATCCCAGCAGGGGCTGCCGGGGATCTGCCCGCAACCAGGTCAGGTTGGCGATGCCACCAATGTTCAGCACCAGATCATCCTGCTCGCGTTGAAACAGGGCCTGGTGGAACAGCGGTACCAGTGGCGCCCCCTGACCCCCGGCCGCCAGATCCCGGCGCCGGAAATCTGCAACCACTGGCAGGCCGGTTAGTTCAGCAATCAGATTTGGATCCCCGATCTGCAGGCTGTAGGCGGCCGGCCCCTGGGGTTGGTGACGCACCGTTTGGCCATGGCAACCCAGGGCTTGAATCTGCCCAGCGCTAAGCTGTTGGGTACTGAGAAATTCCAGCACCGCAGTGCCAATGAAGCGACCCAGGCGGGCATCCGCGCTACCCAGCAGCGCCAGGTCATCACCCTGGGCCAGTGCCAAGTGGGTGAGATCGCTGCGGAGTGCGGCGGGGAAAGGCACTGTGGTGCCGGCCAGGATATTGGGGCTGGGTTCGCCAAGGCGTAGCAGCGCCAGATCCAGGCCATCCATGCTGGTGCCAGAAATGGCGCCCAGATAGAGACCCGTATGGGTGGTCACTGGGCGCTGGCCAACTGCAGCAACTGCTTTTCGCTCTCCAGCATGGCCAGTAGAGGCGCGGACTGGACACGGAACTGCGCCAGCTCTGCCCTGGGTACGGGCTCGGCATTGGGCAGCGGTACGGTGGCCGGATTTCGGTGCACACCGTTGACCAGGAATTCGTAATGCAGATGCGGCGCCGTGGCCCAGCCGGTGGCGCCCACATAACCGATCACCTGGCCCTGACTCACCCGCGCCCCGGCACTGATGCCCCGGGCAAAGCGGGACAGATGCAGATACCTGGTCTGAAACTGTTCGCCATGCTGCAGCACAATGTAGTTGCCATTGGCATTGGTGCGGCTGGCGGTAACCACCCGGCCATCGCCGGCGGCCATGATGGGCGTGCCGGTGGGAGCGGCATAGTCGATGCCCCGGTGTGGCATCACCCGATTGTGAATGGGGTGCAGGCGCTGTGGATTGAAGCCTGAGCTGACCCGGGTAAATTCCAGCGGTGCGCGCAGGAAGGCTTTGCGCATGCTATTGCCGTCCGGTGTGTAGTAGCTGGTTGCGCCGTTGGCGTTGGTATAGCGCACTGCCCGATAAACACGGCCACGATTGATGAACTCCGCCGCCAGGATGGCGCCAGTGCCGATGCGCTCGTCATCCAGATACCGCTCTTCAAACAGCAGGCTGAATTTGTCGCCGGCACGGATATCCATGACGAAGTCGATATCCCACTGAAAAATCTGCGCAAAGCGCAGGATGGTGGCTTCGTCCAGGCCAACGGCCTGACCGGCCAGGAACAGGGAGCTGTCGATCTGACCTTGGCGGAAGCTCAGCACCCGCTTCGGTTCCTGGCGAATTTCACTTGCGGTAAAACCTGCATCGCTGGCACTGAATTCGAGGCGCGTGAGTTGGTCGATGACCAGGGTCAGGCGCAGCAGCTGGTTGTTCGCATCCACTTCAAAGAGCAGCGTCTGGCCGGGCAGAATCTGCTGCAGGCGTCGGGCCTGGGGGCTGCTGTTCACCAACTGGTGCAGAGTACGGGAGGACAAGCCTTGGCGGGCAAAAATTCGCGCCATGCTGTCACCCGGCCGGACCACCTCAGTACGTAGCGCAGGGGTGTCGGCGGCTTGCGCTTCTTCTGCTGTCGGGTGGTCGGTATCAGTAGCGGTAATGGGATCTGGTGCCTGATCAATAGGCAGCTCAGGCGCCGGTATCAGGTCGGGCGCTGGTATAGGTGCGGGAATAGGCGCTGGCACAGGCGTTGCCGGTGGCATGGACCAGCCGCTGACGGGTCCACCCTCACCCAACGCTGTCACCGGCACGTGACTTACCACCAGGGCCGCACTGTCAGCCTGCCGGGCACTGACCAGCAGCACCAAGGCCAAGCTGACCGCCAAGGTCATGGCCAGGATCAGATGGGTGCGTGGGAAGTGCTTCATGGCATCCATAGCGGGACCAAAACCAGGATTAAAAGTGCTTATTAAACCGTTGTTTACGCGACCTTTATCACTGGCCGCCGAAGCTGCCGGCAAGTATAGGGGGTCATTGCTGCGCTGCAAAGTCAGAACTTGATGGAATCTGAATATTTGCC
>JBJHDG010000356.1:0-2426 GCA_050486425.1 Pseudomonadales bacterium
CCTCGGCGCGGGGTGCCTCCGTGTATACGCTCTCCGAACGTGGCGCCAGCAGTGAGACCGCGAGCTGGCTCGCGGCGCGGGAGAACCGGGCCGACCTGATCGGCGGCGTGGGCAATGTCAGCCTCACCGACAAGGATGACCTGGTCGCCCATATCCTGCTGGACCTGTCCATGGACCATACCCGTTCCAGCAGCATTGACGCCGGTGAGGCCGTGCTGCGCAGCATGGGTTCGGTGGCGCGGCTGCATAAGCAGCGAGTGGAACAGGCCGGCTTTGTGGTGCTGAAGTCCCCGGATATCCCCTCCATCCTGGTGGAAACCGGCTATCTCTCCAATCCTGAAGAAGCCCGGCTGCTGTCCCAGCGGGAATACCAACGACGCATGGCACGGGCGATTTTCGACGGCATTGTGGGCTACATGGGTAGTCATCCACCGCCGGGTACGCTGGTGGCCAACCGTCTGCATCAAGGCGGTGGTAATGGGCGTCATGTGATTCAGCGCGGCGATACCCTGTCCGGCATTGCCGCGCGCTACAACGTCAGTACCAATCGCCTGCGGGAGGCCAACGGCCTGGCCACGGACAATATCCGGGTGGGCCAGGTGCTGGTGATTCCCTAGTCCATAGCGGCAACCAGCGCCGCTGTTTCGCATCCCTGCCGCGCAGCCTTTACCATAGCGGCCAAGTTTTCACGCAGCCCAGGCCCATGACCGCTCGCATCCATCAGCTCAGCCCGCTGGTCGCCGACCAGATCGCCGCCGGCGAGGTCGTGGAGCGCCCGGCATCCATCGTCAAGGAACTGGTGGAGAACAGCCTGGATGCCGGTGCCGGCTTTATCCAAATCCAGGTGGAGGCTGGCGGCGTGAAGCGAATCCTGGTCAGCGATGACGGTGACGGCATCGAGCCGGATGATCTGCGCTTGGCGGTCTGCCGACATGCCACCAGCAAGATCCGGGAACCGGATGATCTGGATGGCATTGCCAGCCTTGGATTTCGCGGCGAGGCCCTGGCCAGTGTGGCCTCAGTGGCCAAACTCAGCCTCAGTGCCCGCAGCCGTCAGGCCGACAGTGGCTGGCAGTTGGTGGTGCATGGCGGACAGGAGCAAGCCTTCACCCCGGTGGCGCAACCCCAGGGTACCCGGGTGGAAGTGCTAGACCTGTTCTTCAACACCCCGGCTCGGCGCAAGTTCCTGCGCACTGAGCGCACCGAGATGCAGCAAATCGACGATGTGGTGCGGCGCCAGGCCCTGGCGCACTTTGCCGTGGGCTTTAGTCTGCGCAATGAACACAAGACGTTGCTGCACCTGCCCGCAGCGGAGCCCCCCGCCCAACGCCTGGGGCGGCTGCTGGGCGCGGACTTTGTCAGCCAGTCGCTGGCCCTGGATGAAAGCCGGGACGGCATGCGGCTCTGGGGCTGGGTGGGTCGGCCCACGTTCAACCGCAGTCAGGCCGATCAGCAACTGTTCTATGTGAATGGGCGGCCGGTGCGGGACAAACTGGTGGCCCATGCGGTGCGTCAGGCCTACCGGGATGTGCTGTTTCATGGCCGCCATCCGGTGTTTGTGCTCTACCTGGAGCTGGACCCGCGGGCGGTGGACGTGAATGTGCATCCTACCAAGCATGAGGTGCGCTTTCGGGAATCACGCCAGGTGCATGACTTTATTTTTGGCCGCCTCAATGCCGCTCTGCGCGCGCAACGTCCGGATGCGCGGCAGGCGGCACCGCTGCGACTGGATTCGGCGGCCACCCAGGCGGGTCTGGCGTGGGCGCCTGGGGCCACGGCAGTAGCGCCGGCTGCCGGTTCTTTCGCCCCGGGCCGCGCCGGTTTCTCCCCGCCGGCAGCCGGCGTTAGCGGCAGTGCCGCCAATTTGGCCTTCTACCGCGCCGCGGCGGGGGTGGCCGACAACGGGCTGACTGCCGCCGAGGGTCGTCAGGCAGAAGTGCCCCCTCTGGGATATGCCCTGGCCCAGCTCCAGGGCATCTACATCCTGGCGGAAAACGCTCAGGGCCTGGTGGTGGTGGATATGCATGCGGCCCACGAGCGTATTACCTACGAAAAAATGAAGCAGGCCCGGCTGGTGGAGCAGGCCCTGGCCCGGCAGGCCCTGCTGGTTCCGCTGAGCTTGGAGGTCAGCACGGCCCAGGCGGATCTGGTGGAGGAATACCAGCAGGAGTTGGCGACCTTTGGCTTGGTGCTGGAGCGGCGCGGTCCCCAGCAGCTGTTGGTGCGGGAAGTGCCGCTGCTGCTGGCCCAGGCCGACCTGCCGCAACTGGTGCAGGACGTGCTGGCCGATCTGGTGACCCATGGCGCCAGCAACCGTCTGGCGGCTGACCAGGAAGCGCTACTGGGCACCATGGCCTGTCATGCGGCTGTGCGGGCGGGCCGGCGCTTGTCCGTCGCGGAGATGAACGCCTTGTTGCGGGAGATGG
>JBJHDG010000357.1:0-2380 GCA_050486425.1 Pseudomonadales bacterium
CCCGGGCGTTGATCCTGGCACCGGCACTGCTGATTGCGGATGAACCCGTGTCCATGCTGGATGCGTCGGTGCGGGTGGAAATCCTGCGGCTGCTGCGCGATATTCAGCAGCGGCGGCAACTCAGCCTGGCCTTTATCACCCATGACTTGTCCACCGTGCGTTATTTCGCCACACGCATTTTTGTCATGTATGCCGGCCGCATTGTTGAGCAGGGGCCGGTGGATCAACTGCTGGCGCAGCCGGCGCATCCCTATACCCAGGCACTGTTGGCGGCCATTCCGGATCCTGATGGTGACAACGCCCTGCAGCAGAAAGCGCTGCCGCCGGGCGAGCCGCCGAGTTTGCTGACACCACCGCCAGGTTGCCGCTTTCATCCGCGTTGCAGTCGTGCTATCGCCGGCACCTGCGACCAACAGGTACCACCGGAGGTGACTGTGGGCGAACAACATCTGAGCGCCTGTTGGCTGCATGAACGCTGATATGTCCAGTGCCGTTTCCATCCGCGGATTGAGCAAGCGCTACGCGTCCGGTTTCACCGCCTTGCAGCAGGTGGATCTGGAGATTGCCCGCGGCGAAATTTTTGCTTTGCTCGGCCCCAACGGGGCTGGCAAGACCACCCTGATCAGCATTGTTTGCGGCATTGTCACGCCCAGCAGTGGCCACATCAGTGTGGCTGGCCACGATGTGATCAGGGATTATCGTGCCGCCCGCGCCAAGATCGGCCTGGTGCCTCAGGAACTGGCCACGGATGCGTTTGAAACCGTCTGGGCATCGGTGACTTTCAGCCGGGGTCTATTCGGCAAAGGAAAAAATCCAGCCTTTATTGAGCAAGTACTGCGTGATCTGTCACTCTGGGACAAACGTCACGAGAAAATCATGACGCTTTCCGGTGGCATGAAGCGACGGGTGATGATTGCCAAGGCCTTGGCCCATGAACCAGAGATCCTGTTTCTGGATGAACCCACCGCTGGCGTGGATGTGGAGCTACGCCGGGATATGTGGCAGCTGGTGCATGGCCTGCGCGCCAGCGGCGTCACCATCATTCTCACCACCCACTACATCGAAGAAGCCGAAGAGATGGCAGATCGCATTGGCGTCATCCACAAGGGCGAAATCATTCTGGTGGAAAACAAGCAACAGCTCATGCACAAACTCGGCCGCAAGGAACTGCGCTTGCAGTTGCAGCAGCCCCTGACCGAGCTGCCCGCCGCCCTGGCCGACCCAACCTTGCAGCTGGCCGCGGACGGCCATGAGCTGGTGTACAGCTTTGATGCCCAGCACGAGGATACCGGCATCGGTGAACTGCTGCGGCGCCTGAACCAACTCGGTATCGACTTCAAGGATCTGCAAACCAGCCAAAGTTCACTGGAAGAAATTTTCGTCAGCCTGGTGCGGTCGCGCTCATGAATATCCACGCCATCAAGGCCATCTACAAATTTGAAATGGCGCGCATGGGACGCACCCTGGCGCAAAGCATAGCCTCGCCGGTGATTTCCACGTCCCTGTACTTTGTGGTGTTCGGCGCCGCTATCGGTTCGCGTATGGTGGAGATCGATGGGGTGAGCTATGGCGCCTTTATCGTACCTGGCTTGGTGATGCTCATGCTGCTGACCGAAAGCCTCTCCAATGCCTCCTTTGGCATCTATATGCCGAAATGGACGGGCACCATTTATGAGGTTCTATCGGCGCCCGTGTCAGCGACAGAGATCCTGATCGGCTATGTGGGTGCGGCGGCCACCAAATCGCTGATCCTGGCGGCGCTGATTCTGCTCACGGCGCGGTTTTTTGTGGCCTATGAGATTGCCCACCCGCTCTGGATGCTGGTATTCCTGGTGTTGACGGCGCTCAGCTTCAGCCTGTTCGGCTTCATTATCGGCATCTGGGCCAATGGCTTTGAACAGCTGCAGATCATTCCCATGATGGTGGTCATGCCGCTGGCTTTTCTCGGCGGTACTTTTTACTCCATCAGCATGCTGCCACCGTTCTGGCAGCAGGTAACCCTGTTCAATCCGGTGGTGTACCTGATCAGTGGTTTCCGCTGGAGCTTTTACGGCATTGCCGATGTGAATCCGGCCTTGAGCCTGGGGATGACGCTGGGATTTCTCACGCTTTGTCTGCTGCTGGTGGGGTGGATCTTTCGTACCGGCTGGCGGCTTAAGGCCTAGGCATCGGCTTCATTGGTGGCGGCGTCGGCATTGGTGCCGATGCCATCCTCGGCGCCATCCCACAGGCTACCGCTGGCCGGCAATGTGCCGTGCTCCACCCAGTCAATCAGGCTGCGCCAGTTGTCGATATCCGGCTCCAGGGCGGCGCCTTTCATCTCATGGATTCCCTGGCCCGCCTCGAAGGCGCGTACATAGTTCTGGGAATCCCGCAGCAC
>JBJHDG010000358.1:0-2370 GCA_050486425.1 Pseudomonadales bacterium
GCACATTGCCCAGGCCCAAGCCCGGGTCAATGAATCCTGCAGAAATTCCGGCTGATCAAGACCGGGGAACCAGCCAGACCAGGCTGGCCATACGGCCGGTCACCCCGTCCCGACGGTAGGAATACCAACGGCTATGGGTACCGCTGCGAAGAGCGCTGTCGTAAACCCCAGTAATCCCCGAATCAGCAAGTTGCAGCCGGGCCAACAGCGTTAAATCCAGGTGCCAATGCTCCGAAGCTGTCGCGTCAGGCCGCAACACCTGCTCGGCCCAGACCGGATGCATGGCCCGCACGGCCGCCCACACCTCCCTGCCCACCTGGTAATGCGCAGCGCTGATGGCGGGGCCCAGCCAAGCCAGGAGTTCACCTGGGGGCACCGGCAACGCCGCCACCAATGCCGGCAACAGCCCATTCACCAGCCCGCGCCAACCGGCATGGGCGGCCGCCACCAGGGTACCTGCCCGATCACAAAGCAGTACCGGCAGACAGTCCGCCGTCATAATGGCCAGGGCCAGCCCTGGCTGCCGGGTCCAGCAGGCATCGGCATCCGGCGCCGGCTCCAGCACCGGACCGTCCACTGCCAGCACGCGACTACCATGCACCTGGTTCAGCCACTGAATTTCTGGGATATGCAGCTGTTGTTGCAGCAAGCGGCGGTTGGCCAGGACTTGGTTCTCATCATCCCCCACATGCAAAGCCAGGTTGAAGCCCTGATAGGGTGGCCTGCCCAGCCCGGGCGCGCGGGTGGTTTGGGCCGCTGCCACATCCGCGGGTGCTGGCCAAATTGGCGTCAGCAACCCCAGCGCCTGAGATTCAGTCATCCACCAGTTCTCCAGGCGGCAAACCGGCGTCCGCCCGCATGGCCTGTACCAGCGCCCGCAGATCCGCAGGCATGGCAGCCTCGAAAGCCAGCTCAGCACCCGTGCAGGGGTGCTGAAAGGCCAGGCGCCAAGCATGCAGCGCCTGGCGCTTGAACTGCCGCACCTGGGTCACCAACACCGGATCCGGCGACTCTGGCAGCAAGCCCCTGGCGCCATAGCGCCGATCCCCCACCAAGGGATGACCGATACTGGCCATATGCACCCGGATCTGATGGGTACGACCCGTCGCCAGGCGGGCCCGGATCAGGGTGTGACGGCGGTACTTTTCCTGTACCCGGATCTGGGTAAGTGCATAGCGTCCCGCATCGGTGACTTTCTGCTTTAACCGATTCTGTGGATCCCGACCGATGGGCGCCTCGATCTCGCGCCCCCCGGTAAGCAGGCCCTCCGCAAGCGCCAGATACTCCCGGGTAATCTCCCGGGCGGCCAAGGCGACGGTCAGTGCTCGCAACGCCTGCTGGCTGGTGGCAACCACCAGCAATCCGCTGGTGTCCTTATCCAGGCGGTGAATCAGCCCGGCGCGCGGCAATCCCGCCAGCGCGGGACGATATGCCAGCAAGCCGTTGACCAATGTTCCGGCCGGGTTGCCCGCGCCTGGATGCACCACCAGGCCAGCAGGCTTATCCAGGACCAACAGGTCTGCATCCTCGTAAACCAGATTGAGCGCCAATGCCTGCGGCGCCTGCCAGCTTGCCGCCAACGGGGCCGGCGCATCCAACTGTAACTGTTCACCACCCAACACCCTGAGTTTGGGCGCCACAGCGGCACCATCCAGACGCAGCTGCCCCGCCCGCAACCAGCCGGCCAATTGGGATCTGGAATAGGTGGGGAACAGCAACGCCGCCACCGCATCCACGCGCTGACCAGCAAGGTCCAGGGGCACCTGTTGCACGCCCCGATACCTTTGCTCGGGATGGGGGATGTCTTGGGTGTCGGGCGCTGGCATGGATTGGGTTTATGACCGCAGTACGGGTAGACTACGCAATTTTAGCGGGTCCAGTGCAGAGAATGGCAGCCAGAATCACTTTTATCATCCTTACCCTGTTGCTCAGCGGGCAGTTCCTGCAGGGTTGCAGCGCCATGAAGAAAAAGGCCGTCGACGACGCCGCCACCGAGCAGCAGATCTACAGGCGCGCCACCACGGCGCTGCGCACCAACAACTTTGAAGTAGCCATCCAGAACCTGCGGCTGCTGGAATCCAGGTTTCCCTTTGGCCGTTACGCCGAGCAGGCGCAGCTGGAACTGATCTACGCCCATTATATGGCGCGGCAAATGGAGGCCGCCCGGCACACCGCAGACAGATTCATTCGTCTGCATCCGCAGCACCCCAATGTGGACTATGCGTTCTACATGAAAGGCATGGCGGCCTTCCATCAGGATCGTGCCATCCTGGATAGATTCCGCCGTACCCGACCCTCGCAGCGGGATACCACCTCAGCCCTTACCGCCTTCAATGACTTCAGCCTGTTGTTACAGCGACACCCCAATAG
>JBJHDG010000359.1:0-2370 GCA_050486425.1 Pseudomonadales bacterium
ACCGAAATTTTTCCGGAACTCAAAGGGCGCCTGAATGGCCTGGCAGTACGGGTGCCCATTCTTAACAGCTCCATTACCGATGCCGTGTTTGAGCTGAACCAGGCAACCGATGTGGCAGCGGTCAACCAGGCATTGCAACAGGCCGCCGACACTGAGCTCAGCGGCATTCTAGGCATTGAACATCGCCCCTTGGTATCCAGTGATTATCTGGGCGACACCCGCTCTGCCATTGTGGATGCGCTCTCCACCATGGTGATCAATGGCACACAGCTGAAGCTGATTGTCTGGTACGACAACGAAACCGGCTACGTATGCCGGATGCTGGATCTGGCCCGCCGCATCGCTGAGCATCAAACATCGCCATGATGCAGGCATTGCACCAACTGCCCATGGCCGTGCGCCAGTACATGGTGATCACCCTGGCGTATTGGTCGTTCACCATCACCGATGGCGCGTTGCGCATGTTGGTGCTGCTGTATTTCTATCAACAAGGCTACTCCGCCTTTGATGTGGCCTTGCTGTTCGTGCTCTATGAGTTTTGCGGCCTGATCACCAACCTGGTCGGTGGCTGGGTGGGCGCACGCTTTGGCTTGCGGCGCACCCTGTTCGCCGGCATGGCGCTGCAGATTCTGGCCTTGCTGTTGCTGGCAGCGCCCGTAGCCTGGCTCGGCATCCTCTATGTGATGGGCGCCCAGGCGCTGTCCGGCATCGCCAAGGATTTGAACAAAATGAGCGCGAAAACCAGTGTGAAGCTGCTGGCTCCCAGCGGACAGAGCGGTCAGCTGTTCAAATGGGTGGCCCTGCTCACCGGCTCAAAGAACGCCCTTAAAGGCGTTGGTTATTTTGTTGGCACTGCTTTGCTGACGGGCGTGGGTTTTCAGATCAGCATGCTGGCCATGGCTGCCTGGATCGGCCTCTTTATGTTGCTGGCCCTGTTGTGGCTGCGTCAGGATCTGGGCCGCACCCGTGCAGCCGTGCCCTTTGTAGCCGTCTTTTCCAGCAATCCAGGCGTCAATTTGTTATCCGCCGCACGGCTGTTCCTGTTTGGGGCCAGGGATATCTGGTTTGTCGTGGCGCTGCCGGTATTTCTGCACAGCGTGCTCAACTGGCACCATGTGCAGATTGGCACCTTCATGGCGCTCTGGATCATTGGCTATGGCGTCATGCAGGCGCTGGCGCCAGGGCTGGTACGCCTGAGCGGCGCGCAAGGACTGGCGCAAGGCCGCCGGGCTGCCATGGTTTGGTCGTTATTACTGGCAGCCGCACCCGCCCTGATCTGTATTGCACTCTGGCAAGCGTTGCCGCCCGGCCCAGTGCTGATACTGGGGCTGGGGTTATTCGGTCTGTTGTTCGCGGTGAATTCCTCCGTGCATTCCTGGTTGATTCTGGAATATGCCCGGGATGATGGTGCCGCCATGGATGTAGGGTTTTATTACATGGCTAATGCGGCCGGCCGCCTGATTGGCACGCTGCTGTCCGGCTGGCTCTATGTGCAGGCTGGGCTTGTCGGCTGCTTATTGGGGACGCTGGCATTTGTGCTGCTGTCCAGCGTGCTGGCCACCAGGCTACCACGAAGCCGAATGCAGGCCTGAGCCCATAGGGCCGTCGCCTACCGGCGGCCGTGCGTTCCTGCCGCTATTGAACCTGCAATATGGGTGCCCGCGGCTCGTTACCCACTTCCAGGAACATGGCCTTCACTGAAGTGCGGCCACCGAAATAGGGCCCGCGCCAGTCAGTGGGCAGTGCCTCCGCGTGCCCTACGCCATAATTGGCGGTGCGATTGTTGGCGGTTTGGTTGGTGTTACCGCGTTCCAGCATACGGCGCCCAGCCCAAGTGATATCGCGGGAATAATTACTGCCATAGCGAAAGATATTGTCTTCGATCACCACATCCTCTATGCCTTCCGCTGACAGTCCATTCTGAGGTGTTACCGCCAGCAACCAGGCGATGTTGCTCTGTGAGCTGCCCAGCAGATTGTCGGCAATTACAATCTGACTGCTACGCTGCCGCACATTCTGCCCCGGCTGTAACACATCCTGTACGGGATCCAAACCTGAAGAATGCAGCTTGATAGTGTGGCGAATATTGTCACCGATACGTCCAGTGATCTCGTTATGGGCAATGAAAACCTTATGGCCCTGCCAGATACGGATATTGTGCTGTACCGTGCGATCAACCCGGTTCCCCATAATGACGAATCTGGTGGCGTTACCGATAATCCCAGATTGGGCATAGTTGGGATCGATAAGATTCTCCACCAGGAAAATATTTTCTGGATTACGCCAGGTCTCACCAGCCCGCTCCAGCCAGTAATGATATGCGGAAGCAATATCAATCAAGCCGCCGCGCACCACATGATTGCGATACAG
>JBJHDG010000360.1:0-2357 GCA_050486425.1 Pseudomonadales bacterium
TGCGCTGGTGATGCTGCCAAGGCTGAGCAGCAGGGTCAGGGTTAACAGGTTGGCAATTCGTGTACTCAAGCAATCCTCCTCGGTCTTTATCCTGGCGGTTCACCGGCCTGGTGGGGGCGCTGCGCCTGCGGCGCAAGCGGATCCAGTCGCAAGCTGGTGACAGTTGCGCTGAGTCAGACAATAAACCGGGGTTTGCTGACCAAGCGGCAGGCGGGCAAGCATACAATGAACGCCGCCTGATGTCCGGCTCTGCCCTGTGTTCCTGTGTTCCTGGATTGGCAGGGTTGGCCCGGAGCCGGGTGTTGCAAGCGCCGAGGAGATTCCATGTTGACCACAAAGCATTGCAAGCGGGTGATGCTGGGCATTGTGCTGATGCTCATGGCCGCCCTGGCCCGCGCGGAATTTGATCTGCCGGAAGCTGATGGGTGGTCGCGGGACTTGATTGATCTGGTGCGCGCCTGCCGGCCAGCGCCCGACGCCGACGACCTGATAGCCATGCAGGCATGCCTGGCCGAACAGGTGGCGGGTCTGGACCAGGGCATAGAAACCCGCTTGCAGGACCAGATGCAGGCAATCTGTTCAGCCGCGGCCGTGCAGATGCAGCATGCGCAGCAGCTCTGGTATCTGTACCGGGCGGCGCACTGTGATTTGCCGCCGGGTATGACGGGCGCACAGGCCGAGCTGGGCGCTGCGGTATGTCGGGTGCAGGTTACCCTGGCGCGTATCGTGGACCTGGAGTTACAGGATCAATATCTGCACCCACAGCAGTGCGCCGCGGCTTGTGCAGCAGCGCTACCTGCTGATCAATCAGTTGCAGTTGCCAGCCCAGATGATTGCTGAGCCAGCACAGGCTTTGGGCGCTGTAAAAACACACATGGGTGGGATCGCGCACATAATGCCAGCGCGCAAATTCTGTCGCCGGCTGCCGCAGCCCGGTCATAAGCCCCAGCACACCACCGGGCTGTAGCAGCGCATCCAAACGCGCAAATTCCACGCCTGGTGCATGAAAATGTTCCGCCACTTCACTGCAGGTGATAAACGCATACTGCGCGCTGAGCACCTGGGCATCCGGTGCAAAGAAGGGATCGTAAATGCGCGTGGGATAGCCGGCTTCCGCCAGCATCAGGGACAGCGTTGGCCCCGGGCCGGCGCCATAGTCCAGCCCCTGAACGTGCGGCGCTGGCGCCGGCAGTGCGGACAGCAGCGGCGTTAACAGGCGGCTGAGAAATTGCCGATAACCGGCATCCGCCGGATTGTTCTCATGGCTGTGGTAATGGGCCTGTTCCGCGCTGGCCGATAAGCGCTGGGCAGGATGCAAAAACACCAGATCACAGCGCTGGCAATGCAGATACAGCCGCTCACCCCACTGGGGCAGTGACAACTGCGCGAACACCTGCGTCCGGGGCGCCGCGCAGAGCGGGCAAGGGCAGGGTGGGGCGGCAGCGCTTGCCATCAGCGCTGATTCAACCCCTGCACCGCTGGCAGCACCTGCGCAATCAGCAATTCGGTTTGTTGGAGCATATCCGCCGTGCCTTCAGCGATGGGACGCAAAATAAATTTGTGCGCGCCCGCGGCATGAAAGCGCAGCAGCAGTTGCATGACATCATCCGCGGTCCCCACCGCCATATAGTCGCTGGCAGCGCCTTGGGACAAGCGGGCACTGAGCAGTTGCTGATAGCGCTGCACACAGGGTTCCCGCGCATCACCGATACGCACGGCAAAACCAGCACCAAAGTGATCCGCATCGATCTGACGCCCCAGCGCGTTGCTGCGCGCTTTGATGGCGCTGATCACGGGCGCAATTTCCGCTGGTGTTTCCAGCCCAGCCTGCCAGCCGGTACCCCAACGTGCCGTGCGTTCAATGGCCGCGGCAGCGCTGCCGCCCACCCAGAGCGGCAGCGGTTGCTGCACCGGCAAGGGCGCAATTTGCGCGCGTGTTAGTTGAAAGAAGCGGCCTTGAAAATCCAGGGTTTCTCCCGCCCAAAGTCGCGCCATGATTTCCAACGCTTCGCTGGTACGCTGGCCACGGCCCTGGGTACTGCGGCCACTGGCCACATAATCATTGCTGCGGGCACTGCCCACACCGAACGCTGGCAGCAGGCGGCCTTCGCTCAGCAAATCAATGCTGGCACAGGCGCGGGCAGTGACGATGGGGTCGCGCAGCGCCATGCTGGCCACGTTCATGCCAAATTTGATGCGGCGGGTGGCGCCGGCCAGGGCGCCCATCAGGCTGATGCATTCCAGGCTGGGATCCGGTCCCAGCAGGCGGTCGGATTGCCATAGGGAATCCACGCCGCTCTGTTCGCACAGATCCACCCAGCGCCAAAAGCCACGGGCGTCATCAAAATTGAAACGGG
>JBJHDG010000361.1:0-2317 GCA_050486425.1 Pseudomonadales bacterium
GAGCGGCCGCGACCAGGCCCACGCCCCGACCTACCAGTTCAACCTGGGTGGCAACTACCAGTTCAGCGACCAGCTGAGCGGACGGCTGGAATTTGAGGGCAAGGATCGCTTCTACTTTTCCGACAGCCACGACCAGCGCTCGGACGCCTTTGCCCTGCTGCACGCCCGTATCGCGTATCAGATGGGCGCTCTGGAACTCAGCCTCTGGGGCCGCAACCTGACCAATCAGAATTACCAGGTCAGAGGTTTCTACTTTGCCAACGATCCAAGGGATTTCTACTCGGAAGCCAAGAACTATGTCCAACTGGGCGATCCGCGCACCTTCGGTCTCAACGCCAGTTACCAATTCTGATGAACCTAACCGATTTGCGGCGCTACGGCGCCACCAGGAGAACCGCATGAAGATATCCGCCGAACTCTCACTCTACCCATTGCGCGAGGGCTTCGTGCTCCAGGTAGAGCACTACATTAAGCTGCTCAAATCACAGCCCGGCATCCGGGTACAGCCGAATTCCATGAGCACCCAGATCTTTGGCGACTACGACGCCGTGATGGGTGCTATCAACACCTGTACCAAGGAGATCTTCGCCGAGGACGGGAGTTTTTCGCTGGTCTGCAAGCTGCTCAACAGCGACCGCTCACAAAGCGAATACCGGAGCTAAACGGATGGAGTGGCTGGCTCTGCTGGTGCGCCAGCCATGGGAGGTATTGGCTGTACTACTGGGTATCGCCTACGTGGTGCTGGCGGCGCGGGAAAGCATCCTCTGCTGGCCCTGCGCTTTAGCCAGCACTGCCATCTTTACCCTACTTTTCTGGGACGCCAGCCTGCTGATGGAGTCCGGCCTGAACGTCTACTATATGGCCATGGCGCTGTATGGCTGGTGGCACTGGACCCGGGGCCGGCCGGAAGGTGAGGCGGTGCTGCCCATCCGGAGCTGGCCGCTGCGTAAGCACCTGATGGTCGTTCTGCTTGCGGTCGGTCTGAGCCTGATTTCCGGCACCCTGCTGTTCAACTACAGCTGGGCGGTATTTCCCTACCTGGATTCCTTTACCACCTGGGCATCGGTCATCACCACCTGGATGGTGGCGCGCAAAATTCTGGAAAACTGGCTGTATTGGGTAGTGATTGATGCCCTGTCGATCTTCCTCTATCTCAACCGTGAACTCTATCTGACTGCCCTGCTCTTCGCCGCCTATGTGCTGATCGCCGCCTATGGCTGGTGGGTATGGCGTCGTCGCTATCTACAGCAGAATCTGAAGCAACGCCAGGTGCAGGAGCAGGCAGCTTGATTCCCCAAGCACTCGACCAGGTACTGGATAGCTGGCGTCACTGGGCTGGCATTGCCCAACCCGGTGGACCGGAATCACGCCCGCAGATCGAGCGGCAGCTTTCCAACGGGCCGATCAATCAATGCTGGCTGGTCAGATCCGGAGAGCAGCGCTTTGTGGTGCGCCTCGGGTCCGATCGCTCAACTGCTCTGGGATGTCCCTGGCAACAGGAGCTGGAGGCAACACAAGTCGCGGCCCGGAACGGACTGGGCCCTGCACTGCAACATTTTGAGCCGATGCATAGGGTGATGGTGCTGGATTATGCTGGCGAGTCGCTGACTCCGGCTGCAATCGATGCCGGACAGATCGCCAGTATTGCTGCTCTGACCATGCGCCTGCACAGCCTGCCAACGACCCTGCTCAACCACGGCTACCTGAATACCATCGAGCGCTACTGGACCCTGCGCGGGATCAGCCTGTCGGATTTCGACAGAAAGATGCAGTACTTCGCCAGCCAACTTGATCAGGAAGCCCAATCTCATGTGTTCTGCCACCACGATCTGTCACCAGGGAATCTGTTGCAGAATAACTGCAAGCTTCAGCTGGTGGACTGGGAATACGCCCGCGTCGGACACGCGCTTTTTGATCTGGCTTCGCTGATCCTGAATTTCCGGCTAAACCCCTATCAAGCCGAGGAACTGCTGCTCCGATACAAGCTGCCCCCGCATTTGGACAAGCAGGTGCAAGCTGGAAGATTGCCACAGATGTACGATTTTATTGGCTACCTGACCAGACTCTGGCAGCAGGCAGTTGAAGCTTCCGGTGGCGATACGGAGATTGGATCGCCTCTAGTTCCCTCGCCTTGCTCCGAACGGGGCTCGCAATGAATCTGCTTGTCCACAGGCCTGAGGAAATCTCCATTTTCTTGCTAATGCAAGGTGCGTATTGCGGGGGGTGGCCCCCCCCCCCCCCCCGAAATCACCCCAACCCCCCAGGAGAGTATAAAAAACATAAGCGGCCCCCGAAAAGAGCCGGGGATAAAAAAGGG
>JBJHDG010000362.1:0-2300 GCA_050486425.1 Pseudomonadales bacterium
CTCTGGGATGGGGCGAGTGCCCGCAATAACACGGTCCGCCGCCAGCAGATTGCTGGACTGGCTGAGCATGGCCCCATGCAGGCGCTCCACGAACAAACTGATAGTGGCCACGGTGCTGACCGCAATGAGCACCGCGCCCAGCAGCAGCCTCAGCTCGCCGGCTCGCCAATCCCGGGCCACCAGCTTCAGTATCAAACGCAAACGCGAACGTCGGCTTCCGGTGAGCGCCTGGCCGGCAGGCAATGCCGCTGCTGGTGTACTCATGCGCTCACCTGGGCCTGACGCAGAATACGGCCTGCGGCCAGCTCCAGGCGCCGATCACAACGCTGGGCCAAACTGTTGTCATGGGTAACCAGCACCAGGGTGGTGGCAAACGCCTGGTTGAGTTCGAACAGCAACTCCACAATGCGCGCCCCGGTGGTGGTATCCAGATTGCCGGTGGGTTCATCGGCAAACAGCACCCTGGGCTTGGACGCAAAGGCGCGGGCAATGGCGACCCGCTGCTGTTCGCCGCCGGACAGCTGGCGAGGATAATGGCTGGCGCGATTGCCCAGCCCCACCCGCTCCAATAACACCCGAGCATGGGCTGCGGCATCGGGTTCACCGTGCAGCTCCCCGGGCAACATCACATTCTCCAGGGCGGTGAGACTGCTCAGTAATTGAAAGGACTGAAACACGAAACCCACCAACTCACCCCGTACCCGGGCCCGTCCTTCCTCATCCAGGGCGGTGAGTTCATGACCGCCCAGCCACACCCGGCCAGCAGAAGGTAGATCCAAACCCGCCAGAATCCCCAACAAGGTGGTTTTCCCGGAACCTGAGGCGCCGACAATTGCCAGACTCTCTGCCGCGTTGATTTCCAGGTCGATCCCCGACAGGATGTCCAGCCGGCCTTCCCCGCTGACCACTTGTTTACTGAGCCCCTGAGCGCGAATCATGGATGTTGTCATGCAGTTGGATTCCCAAAATGTAGTTAGGTACGTTTCCGGCGCCAGGTTCCGACGCGCCCTGCTGCTGGTATTGCTGGCAAGCCTGGCCCTGCCGGTCGCTGCCAGCCCACGTACCCTGCTGGTGCTGGGTGACAGCCTGAGCGCGGCCTATGGCATTGACCAAACCCAGGGCTGGGTATCCCTGCTGGATTCCCGTATCCAATCCCAGGGACTGCCCTGGCAAGTGGTGAATGCCAGCCTCAGCGGTGAAACCACCGGCGGCGGGCTGGCGCGCCTGCCGCAGCTGTTGGCCACCCATCAGCCACAACTGGTGATCGTGGAGCTGGGGGGCAATGATGCCCTGCGCGGTTATCCCCTGTCACAGATTCGCGCCAATCTGGCCGACCTGGTGCGCCTGAGCCAGGACAGTGGGGCTGCCGTGTTGCTGGCGGGCATTGAAATGCCACCCAACTACAACCCACGCAATCCCACCTATATGCGGGATCTGTATGCCGGTCTGGCACAAAGCCTGGATGTGCCGCTGGTACCCTTTCTCCTGGAGGATGTGGCATTGGAACCGCGCTTTATGCAGGCGGATGGTATCCACCCCACCGCCGCCGCCCAGCCCATCCTGCTGGATAACGTCTGGCCGGTGCTGGCGCCGCTGTTGCGGGACGGCTGAACACGCGTGCCATCAAGGCGCTGGTGCAGTACATTGCAAATATCAATAGTGCCATGATCCAGCCGGGACCCTGACCAGATGATTGAATCCAATTTGCGGGTACAGGTCCGGCTGGCTGGCCATGCGGATCTGCAAACCTGTGTCGACCTGCTACCCACCTGGCTGGTACTACCCCCCGCAGTGCGGGCAGCGCTGCCCGTAATCTGGACCCGCTTACTGTACCAACCCTGCTTCAATGCTGACTTGATGGAGGACCTTAACCGGCCACCCGGTGCGCGGGCCCTCGCCCTGGGCATGTCCATTGCGCTGGATGAGAACTGGCAGCAGCGCCTGCAACAGGATCCTCCCACTTGCGTGGCAGCAGCCCTCTATCAGGGCCTGCTGGATGGCAGTTTCACCCCCCTCAGCGATGCCGAGCTTGGCAAGCTTAACGCCCAGGGCAAGGTCGCCTTTATGGTGCTGCACTATTCTCAGCGCTTTACCGACTATGGTGAAGCCGACGCTCAGAACTTGCTGCAGGTCGCCATGAACACCTTTCGCCATGTGCACTCGGGTTTTCGTCTGCGTCAACTGTTTCAGGAAGGCGTGGGCGAAGAGCTGGGTTACATGACCAGCATGGGCTTCCAACGCTGCCAGCCACAGCAACCCGAGCTGCCCGGCCAGCCCGTGCTCTGTGGTTTGTCCTATGA
>JBJHDG010000363.1:0-2266 GCA_050486425.1 Pseudomonadales bacterium
AATGCCATGCAGTAACGCCAATACCGCCGCCGGACCGGCCAACAAATGCAGCCATTTCCAGCGCTGATAGTTCGGACGGCCAAAGAAGGCAAAGGAGGGTGCGAGAAACAGCAGCAGACACAGCAGGGCCAGCCAACCTGTCCAGAGTGGCCAGGCCACCAGCGCCGGCTGTAGCAGCGACAGCACAGCATCGTGCCCTGCTGGCACCTGCGCCAGCAGCAGCAGTATGGGGTGCGCCAATAAGCTGAGGAAAGCGCCCGCGCCCAGATAATGATGCACCCGCCAAGCGGCGGGCATGCCGCCCAACGGCAGATCCCAACCGGGCACGCGGATGCTCAGCAGCATGGCCAACAGCAGCCAGAGCAAACCCAGCACACCGGTATAGCGCCCGCCCAGGGTCAACCAAGCCTCCAGGGTTGCCGGCCAACCAAAACTGACTGTCACCCCCAGTGCCAGCAAGGCTGGCAACAGCAGGCAGGCCAAAGTCAGTTGGCGCGGACGATCGCCGTAGGCGGCCGGCAAAAAGCCAGGTGTAGTGGGCGTGAGTGTAGCGGGCATGGATGTCATGGCCTCCTATCCATCGCAGGCTGACAATTGCATCGACTCAGTGCGCCAGGATCTCCAGATCCACCAACCGCTGCCGAGCAGCCAGCAACGCACCACTGACGCCAAGCAGACCACCTAAGCCAAGCAGCTGGAGAAAAAACCACAGATTCAGGCCGCTGATCTGTACGGATTCGCCATAAGACCCCAGCAGCCGTGCCAGTGGTGGCTCCAGAATCAGCAGCAAGGTGCTGATCAACATGGCGCCCACCAACGCGCCCCCCAAACCATAAAACAAACCAAAGTACAAAAAGGGGCGGCGCATATAAGCCTGAGTGGCGCCCACCAGTTTCATCACCCGCAGTTCATCCAGCCGGGCTTCGATGGCCAGCCGCACTGAGGTGGCAGTAACCAATACCGCGCCCACGGAAAACAGCAATGCCAACAGCAGGCCCAAACGCCGCACCGCATCCGTCATAGCCTGCATGCGCTCGAGCCAAGTGCGCTCCACACTCACATCATCCACCCCGGGTGCCGCCTTGAGCTGCTGCGCCAAGGCCTCCAGTTCTGTCGGTGTAACGCCATCCCGGGCAATCACCCGCAGTGATGCAGGTAGTGGATTGCTGTCCAGATGTGCCAGCACATCGCTGACACCGGCGAAGCGCTGAAACTCTTCCAGGGCAGCATCGGCACTGATGAAAATCTGATTCGCCACCCGCGCATCTGCGGCCAGTTGTGTTTGCAGTGCTTGCATTTGCGCGGGAGCGGCCTGGTTACTGAAATACAGACTCAGGCCGGGACGCCCCTCCCAGCCAGCCGTCATTACCGCCAGATTGGATTGCAAAATGTACAGGCCGCCTGGCAGCGCCAACGCGATGCCCACCAACAACCAGACCACCAGGCTGGTGCCGAGGCGACTGCTGACATGACTCAGGCTATCCCTGGCCACCTGCCAATGATCACGCAGCCAGGGCAGCGGACCGCGCCAGGCCGGGCGACCCCAGGGGTCGGCGCTGGCACGTTTGCGTTTTAGCACGGCCTCACTCATGGCTGCTGCTCCATGGTGGCCCTCAACCGACCTGGTTGATCTGCTCGCAGTTCGCCCTGATGTAATTCCAAAATGCGATAGCCCATGCTGCGCACCAGGTCCAGATCATGGCTGGCAATGATGACGGTGGTGCCCACTTCGTTGAACTGTTCAAACAGATGCATGATGTCACGCGACAGCGCGGGATCCAGATTACCCGTGGGTTCATCCGCCAGCAGAATGCGTGGCCGATTCACCACCGCCCGGGCAATGCCGACGCGTTGCTGTTCACCGGTAGATAAATGTCTGGGCAGGAGTTTTTCCTTTTCCAGCAAACCCACCCGGGTAAGGGCAGCGCGCACCCGACGCCCCAGATCACGCTCGTTCATGCCCGCCACCCGCAGCGGCAACGCCACGTTTTCATACACGGTGCGCTGGGCCAACAAATGATGATCCTGAAACACCGCACCTATGCCCTGACGATACAACGGCAAGCGTTTTGCCGGCATCTGACAGATATTCACGCCGTTCACCAGAATCTGGCCGCGCGTAGGCACGGCCAGGCGCAACAACAGTTTTAGGAAAGTGCTTTTGCCAGCACCGGAGTGTCCGGTGAGAAAACTCATGGAGCCTTCATCAAAGCTCAGGTTCAGCGCCTTGAGTCCTTCCAGGCCGTTGTCGAAGCGCTTGGTGACC
>JBJHDG010000364.1:0-2265 GCA_050486425.1 Pseudomonadales bacterium
GTATCGGCATCCTGGGCGCCAACGGCGCCGGCAAAAGTACCCTGGTAAAAACCCTGGCCGGCACCCTGCCCACCTTGACCGGGCAGCTGGTGCGCGGCGCTTACAGCAACATCGGCTACTTTGCCCAGCACCAGCTGGAGCAACTACCCGGCAGCAGCACTGCGCTGGCAGAGATGGAGCAGCGCTCCCAGGCGCCGGCGCAGAAGTTGCGCACCTATTTGGGTGGCTGGGGTTTTTCCGGTGACCGGGCCACCCAGGTGATTCACACCCTGTCCGGTGGCGAAAAAGCGCGGCTGGTGCTGGCGTTGCTGGCCTGGGAAAAACCAGCGCTGCTGCTGCTGGATGAGCCCACCAACCACCTGGATCTGGAAATGCGCCACGCCTTGAGCATCGCGCTGCAGGCCTACGATGGCGCCATGTTGGTGGTGTCTCATGATCGGGAGTTGCTGGCCAATGCCGTGGCCGACTACTGGCTGGTGGCCGACGGCAAGCTGCACACTTACAACGGCGACATCGATAGCTACAGCAAACAGCGCAAGTCCGGTTTCAAAGGCACCGGCGCCGATACGCCCGGCAACCAGCCATCCGGTGACAAGCTCAGCTCAAAAAAAGCCCAGCGGCAGTCGGCAGCGGCTGCGCGCGCACAAAGCCAACCGCTGCGTCAGCGAATTCAGCGCCTGGAGCAACGCATGGAAACCGTGCAGCAAGCGTTACAGGAATTGGCCACCCAACTGGCGGATCCGGCGCTGTACGAAAACAGTGCCGGCAACAACAAAGTGGCAGCGCTGGCGAAACACCAGGGCCAGCTGCAACAGGAACTCATGGCGCTGGAACAGGATTGGCTGCAGCAACAGGAACAGCTGGAAGCGCTGGAGAACTAGCGATAGCCATAGCCTAAACTGTTGATACGCACCACATGCCCATCGTGCAGATGTATCTCGCGCATAAAGCGATTCGGACCGAAGTTATAGGTCCAGATTTCTACCTCTATGGCCATCCAGCGCCGCCCTGTCAGCAGACTCGCCTCCGGCGCAGCGCCTTCCACGGAGGATGGCATTAGTGCCGCACGGGGTCGCTGCCAAACTTCCTGCAGCTTAAGGCTGCGCCGCACCGCCACTGGCGCACCACACTTGCGATCAAGTTCATAGGCTGCATCACCAAGACTCACAACTCCCGCTGGGCAGCCCAGCATGCTATTCGCCAGAGCGGGTCGCATCCAGATAGACAAGCATATGCCAAGAAAGAGCACCAGATGTGCGCTTGATATCTTGTTGCCCATGATCACCTCCAGGGCGAACAAGATGGTGCTGGATCACTGAATATCAGCTGAATGTAGCTTGCTGTCACTAAGCCCTACGGGGCAGCTTCTTTGCCAGAAACACCCACATGGGATATTCCCCCGCTGACAGCAGATAGGGATCGTACAGTCCGTGCAGCGGATGCTGGGAAAATTCCAGCTGCTGCGCACGAAATACCTGCGCCCAATCCGCCTGGGAAAACAATCCGAGCTGGTGCCTGTCGGTATAGATCTCCAATGCCAGCTGACGGCGAATCAGATAGATCAGCGTGGCCTCATAACCACTGGCCGGTGCTGGCAGTATGTAATTGTTCTCCAGCAGCGTGATATGAATGCCATCTTTCTCGCCGCTATAGGCGAAGTTGTTGTTGCGAAAAATCTCTGTGGTTTTCGCTGTGATCAGCAGCAGCCCGTCTGGCCGCAAATGCGCCTTAGCGCAACCAATCGCCAAGCGCAGGTCATCCAGACTGGCCATGTAATCAATACTGTCGGGAATCACCACCAGATCAAACTGGCGACCCAGATCCAGCCTGCGCATATCCGCCTGGATATATTCGATCTCGGGATGGGCTGCCCGCGCCAGGGCCAGCATGCCTGGGCTGAGATCAACACCGGTAATCGCATAGTGCGCTCGCAAGTGGGTATCCAGGCCGCCGGCACCACTGCCCAAATGCAGCAGGGTGCGAGCCTGGGCGGGGCCATGCTGGCGTAGCAGCGCCAGATAGTTGTCCGCTTCCGCCTGATAACCGGCGGGATCAGCCAACCAGGCTTCGGTCCAGGCCAGCTGGTTATAGGCCAGCCACTGCGGGCTCATACGGATCTCCAGCGCCGGGCGGCGCACTCAGCGATGATATTCGCCGGCCCGCTCCGGTTGATAGAGCACTTCTTCAATGCAAACCCGCAGCACACCGCCACCGGGCTTGGGCCACTCGATTTCGTCACCCTGGGCCAGACCCAACAGCGCACCT
>JBJHDG010000365.1:0-2255 GCA_050486425.1 Pseudomonadales bacterium
AGATAGGCGTCCATCAGTGTTGGCTAGCGCAGCTTCTCAGAGGGTAACAGGCGCCGCGCAGTGTACCTGTTCGGTGGCGGGGCTTCATCCGCCAGGCTGGTGAGGAAAAATTCGCTTACCAGCAAAGGCGTCTGGTGCAGCTTCCATAGGCTGCGGCGGCCCCAGAGGCCCTGCCAGGGACAGGTGCTGAAATCCATCCCCAGGCGCACCGGACTGTGCGGGCCCAGGGCAAAAAACAGCAACTCACCCAAGGGTGCCGGCCCCAGACCACGCAGCAGCCGTTGCACCTGGCTGTGGTTGGCAAGGGGTGTCACCGAACGCGCGCGTAAACACCAGTGGTCGGCGCAGCGTAGCGCGATCTCGCGCAAATAACCCTGGCGCTGGCCGGCGACCCCCAGGGCGGCTTGTTCATGGGGCAGCAGCGATCCTGGCCCCGAGTACAGCAGCTGCACCCGAGGTGCAGCGCCCAGGGCCTGGGTGAGGGCGCGGGTCATGGACGCGGGATGAGTCAGCCAGGGACGCAGGCCCAGCGGGCTGCCAGCGCAGCCCGGCCGCCAGGGGCCGCTATAGTGCAAGGGCCCTGCCCAGGTCGCTGGCAGTGCCGGCGCGAGGCTTGAAGGGAGGCTGGCGTTAATTTGATTTTTACCCCTGTGGCAAGTAGCTTACGGCGCCTTGAGTTTCTGGAGTATCGGACCCGATGCGAAAGTGGCAGTGTATCGTATGCGGCTGGATCTATGACGAGGCCGAGGGCTGTGTGGAAGAAGGCATACCCCCGGGGACGGCCTGGGAGGATGTGCCGGCAGACTTTGTCTGTCCCGAGTGCGGCGTCGGCAAAGACGATTTTGAAATGATCGAGATAGGCTGAACATGACCCAACCACATCCGGCGACCAACCTGACCTTGCAAATTCTGGTGGGGATGGTGGCCGGGTTCCTTGTTGGTGTGTTGCTGCAATGGGCGGAATTGCCGAAGGAGCACCTGTTCCAGCGTTTCTTTGTCGCTGGTGTGCTGGACATCGGCGGCCGCATCTTTATCAACAGCCTGATGTTATTGGTGGTGCCGCTGGTATTGGTGTCGCTGATTTGTGGCGCCAGCAATCTGGGTGATGGCACCAGTCTGGGTCGTGTCGGCGGCAAGACCATTGCGCTGTATCTGATCACCACGGCGGTTGCCATCAGTCTGGCATTGCTGGTGGCACTGCTGGTATCACCAGGTGTGGGTGTGGAGATGGCCACGCCCGTGGATTTCACCGCCCCTACCCCGCCCCCGCTCCAGGATGTGCTGGTGAATATTTTCCCGCGCAATCCGGTGGCAGCCATGGCGGAAGGCAATATGCTGCAGATTATTGTCTTTGCCCTGCTGTTTGGAATTGCCCTGGCTCAGGTGGGTGCCGCCGGGAAACCGGTAAAAGCCTTGTTTGAAAGTGCCAATGCGGTGCTGCTGCGGCTGGTGATGATGCTGATTCGGCTCGCGCCCATTGGCGTGTTCTGTCTGATGGCCAGTCTCTTTACCCAGATTGCCTGGGATGCCATTGCGCATCTGGGCAAATACTTTGCGACTGTGGTTTGCGTGTTGGCGTTGCATGTATTTGTGGTGTATCCCACCCTGCTGAGTCTGCTCGCCCGGCTGAATCCGCTGCGTTTCTTGCTGAAAATGCGCGAGCCGCTGATGTTGGCATTCAGCACAGCTTCCAGCGGCGCCACCATGCCGGTGACTTTGCGCACCGTGGAGCAACGCATCGGTGTGCGCAACGAAGTGGCGGCTTTCAGCATTCCCCTGGGCACCACCATCAATATGGATGGCACGGCCATCATGCAGGGCGTGGCCACGGTATTTATCGCCCAGTTCTTTGGTGTTGAGCTGGGGTTGCAGGCTTATTTGCTGGTGATTCTGACGGCCACCCTGGCATCCATTGGCACGGCCGCTGTACCTGGTGTGGGCCTGGTGATGTTGAGCATGGTGTTGACCCAGGTGGGTCTGCCGGTGGAAGGCATCATGCTGGTGATGGGGGTGGATCGCCTGCTGGATATGCTGCGCACGGCGGTGAACGTCACCGGCGACGCCACAGTGGCCACTATTGTGGCACGTTCTGAAAACCAGTTTGATGACGCCATCTTCGCCGCGGACGCGCCGGTGGTGCCGCCTGCCCCAGCGGCCTGAAACTGGAACTACTTGTCCAGCGCCGCAGCCATGCCGCCCTCGGTCACGGCCCCGACATCCATCGCGCCGACCCGCGCGGCCGCAGTGTGCAGCAC
>JBJHDG010000366.1:0-2245 GCA_050486425.1 Pseudomonadales bacterium
CATTACCGATGGGGAAGCCAAGCGTTTGTATTGGTTTGTGGATGATCAGTACCTGGGTCAGGTGGCGCCCCAGGAAACCCTGTTCTGGCAGCCACAGCCAGGACGCTATCAGGTGCGGGTGGTTAATGACCTGGGGCAGGCGGCGGTAAGGGATGTGCAGGTATTGTTGGCGCAATAAATAGTTCGTGACGCGCGCAGCCGCCTGATTATAATCAGGCGCGTTCTATAAGAAGTATCTTGTGTTCATTATAAGACTGTAACCACGAATCTAAGATGCGGAGGGGAGATGAGCAATCTATACCAGACACCCGGTGCCAGCCTGGCAAGCGATGGCCTTGAGACCTACCAACCTAAGTTCCTGAGCCTTAGTGGCCGTATCGGCAGGATTCGCTATCTGGCGTACTGCATGGGCATCGGGCTGTTGGCCTATGCAGCGGCCATCCCGTTAGCCTTGCTGATGATGGCGGCCGGTGATAGCGCCGGCATGGTGATTAGCATACTGGGCATGGTGGCGCTCTGGGTTGGAATCATGGTGATGACCTGGGGTTATGCCGTGCGGCGCCTGCATGATCTGAATCAAACCGGCTGGATGTCGCTGTTGTTTATTGTGCCGCTGGTTAACATCGTATTTTCCTTTTATTTGCTCTTTGCACCTGGCACCAAGGGCAGTAACAACTATGGCCCCATGCCGGCACCCAACAGCCAGGTGATTTGGGTGGTGGTGATTGCCGTGGTTGTTGTAATAGCGATTCTGGGAATTCTGGCCGCTATCGCGATACCGGCGTATCAGGAATACATCCTGCAGGCGCAGGAAGCCCAGATGTATCAATGATGCAGTTTGGTTACGGATACAGATGACAGGCCACCGCACGTCCCTCGGCGGTGGGCTTGAGTGCGGGTGAACTGACCTTGCACTCAGGCATTGCCTGCGGACAGCGCGGATGAAAACGACAGCCCGGTGGCGGATTGCGCACGCTGGGCACCTCGCCCACGATGATTTGCTGCGGCCGACTGGCCTCCAGTACCGGATCAGGCACAGGCACTGCGGCCAGCAGTGCCTGGGTATAGGGATGTTGCGGACTGCTGAACAACTGATCCCGGCTGGCAATTTCCACGATGCGTCCCAAATACATCACCGCCACCCGGTTGCTGATATGGCGCACCACAGAAAGATCGTGGGAGATGAATAAATAAGTCAGCCCCAGTCGCTGCTGTAAATCCAGCAACAGGTTCATCACTTGGGCCTGGATAGAGACATCCAGTGCCGAGACAGGCTCATCGCAAATCAGCAGTGCCGGATCCAGCGCCAGGGCCCGGGCAATACCGATGCGTTGGCGCTGGCCGCCGGAAAACTCATGGGGATAACGTTCTGCCATATCCGGTAGCAGACCCACCAGTGCCATCAACTCAGCGACCCGCTGCCGGCAGGCGGCCTTGTCCTTTGCCAGGCCGTGAATCACCAGGGGTTCGGCAATGATGTTGCGTACTTTCATGCGTGGGTTCAGAGAGCCGAAAGGATCCTGATACACCATCTGCATCTGGCGCCGCAGCGGGCGCATTTGTTGCGGGCTTAACCGGGTGATGTCCTGCCCCTGAAACAGGATGCGGCCGCTGGTGATGGCCTGCATGCGCAGCACTGCCAGTGCCGTGGTGGATTTGCCACAACCGCTTTCCCCCACCAGGGCAAAGGTTTCCCCGGCATTGATGCTGAAACTCACACCATCCACGGCCTTGATGGATTCACTGCTGCGGCGCCAGAACGCGGTGGGGCGCACGGGAAAGTGCACACGCAGATCGTCCAGTGTTAACAAGGGTTGTTCACTCATAACCGATACAGGCGCGTTGATGTTGGGGTGCGATGTTGCGTAAGGGTGGTGCGGCCTGCTGGCAGGCGGCACGGGCATAAGCGCAGCGCGGTGCAAAGGCGCAGCCGGGCGGCAGCTGTGCCAGATCCGGTGGTTGCCCGGGAATGGTTTGCAGCTTGGAGCCTGGCGCTGCGTCCAAGGTGGGAATGGAGGCCAGCAAGCCTTGGGTATAGGGATGTGCCGGTTGCGCATAGAGCAGGGCGGCTGGCGCAGCTTCCACCACGCGCCCGGCGTACATCACGGCGACCTGATCGGCATAACGCGCTACCACGCCCAGGTCATGGGTGATCAACATCAGGGCGGCGCCGGTTTCCCGGGTCAGCGCTTTTAGCAGCGCCAAAATCTGCGCCTGCACCGTCACATCCAGTGCAGTGGTGGGT
>JBJHDG010000367.1:0-2242 GCA_050486425.1 Pseudomonadales bacterium
CCATGTACCCGCAGCATGGAGAAGATGGCGCCACACTAATGAAGAATGCTGATATGGCCATGTATCAGGCCAAAGAAGACGGCAAAAACAACTTCCAGTTCTTCAGCAGGAATATCCAAAGCAAATCACTGGAACGCATTTCCCTGGAGAATCATCTGCGGCGCGCGCTGGAGCGCAACGAGCTCTCCCTGCACTATCAGGCCAAGGTGGATTTGAACAGCAACGCCATTCGTGGGGTAGAAGCGCTGCTGCGCTGGTACAACCCGGAGCTGGGCCATATTTCACCCAATCACTTGATTCCCATTGCTGAGGATACGGGCCTGATCATTCCTATCGGACGCTGGGTGCTGCACACCGCCTGTGCCCAGAATATGGCTTGGCAGCAACAGGGATTGCCGCCCATCAGCATGGCAGTAAACCTTTCGCCCAAACAGTTCAGTGATCCACACCTGCTGGATGATGTAAAAAAAGCGCTCACGGAATCCGGCATGCCGCCTGCACTGTTAGAGTTGGAAGTCACCGAAAGCATGGTGCTGGCCAACGCCAGCCAGGCGGTTGGAACCCTGGAAGCGCTGAAGAAACTCGGTGTGCGTACCGCCATTGATGATTTCGGCACCGGCTATTCTTCTCTGGCTCAACTCAAGCGCTTCCCCATCGATACCCTGAAGGTGGATCGCTCCTTCATTCGCGATCTGCCCAGAAGCCGGGAAGACAGATCCATCACCCAGGCCATCATCAATATGGGCAAGAGCCTGCAACTTACGGTCATCGCCGAAGGTGTGGAAACGCCAGAGCAGCAGGCATTCCTGCGGGAGAATGCCTGTGATGAAATGCAGGGCTATTATTTCAGCCGTCCGGTAGAACCAGAGAAGTTTGCCGCACTGCTGGCGGTACACAGCACCCACTCCCCCTGATTACAGCGCCTCATCGCTAGACGGGAACTGCTTACTTGAGCCGAGCGGCCTGCTGCGCTAAGGTCGGCCCATGAACAGGATCCGTCAGCAGGGCTTGCGCCGCCATCTCAGCCTTTGGCTGCTGTTGGGCCTGTCACTGCAGGCCCATGCCTGGGCAGCGATGCCTATAACTAGCGGCTCACAGAACCCTCTCAACGCGCACATGGAAGTCGCAGAATTGGCTGCTCATGCGGGCTGTCATGAGCATACGGCGCCGCAGGCAGCAAACCTGGATGCCCCGGTACCAGAGCGCTGTGACCATTGCTTTTGTGCCACTTTCTGCAGCGGCCTGCTGCCTTGCGCGCAACTGCCACTGACTGCGCACCCCGTCTCCCTACCCGCGCCTGATCAAAGCCATAGCCTGGTGTTACCCGCCCATAACCAGGGTCCATTCCGACCGCCCGCACAGGGCTGATCCCGCCCGCCGTCCTCAGTACGGCATTTGGTGCTGTTTCTCGATCATTCATCTTGGAGGTCCGTATGTGCTTCCGGTTACTGCATGCCCGCTATTGCTGGGGTGGCCTGCTGCTGTTGGCCCTGCTGGGTGCATATACCAGCGGCCACGCCCAGGAAATCCATCTGGACGCTGCCATCAGCCAGGCTATTGCCCAGGATCCAGCCCGGGCCGCGTTGCTACAGCAGGCGGCTGGAGAGCGTGTCCAGGCCCTGGCCGCTGGGCAGCTGCCAGATCCCCAGCTCAGCCTTGGCTATCGCGATCTGCCGGCAGATAGTTTCTCGCCCCGGGACGATATGATGAGCATGGCCATGATCAGTGTGCGCCAGGAATTTCCCGCGGGTGACAGCCGCCGAATCGCGCGCCAACTCGGGGAAAATCAGGCAACCCAGACGCAATACGCCCTGGCCACGCACGATCTCAACCTGGCACTGGCCTGCGGCGGCGCCTGGTTGGACTGGCGCTTGGCGCGACAACAGCTGGCCTTGCGGCAGGAGGCCTTGCACAGCTTTACAGATCTGCTGGAACTCATCAGCACCAGGGTGGCCACCGGCAGTCTGCCCCAAGCGGCACTGATTCAAGCCCAACTGCAAGAGGCGCAGCTGCGACAGCAGGCGCTGTCGACGGCAGCCACGTTGGCCCAGGCTGAAGCCCGGCTGGCGCGCTGGTTACAAACACCACTGCCGGCGACTGCCGAGCCAGGTGCACTGCCCAGCTGGCAACCCGAAGCAACAGCGTTGCGCCTGCAACTGCCCCAGCATCCGGCCCTGCAACTGCAAACGGCGCGCAGCGCTGCTCGCCAACTGGACGTGCAACTGCAGGAACAGGCCTACAA
>JBJHDG010000368.1:0-2230 GCA_050486425.1 Pseudomonadales bacterium
GCTCCTTGGCAGCCTGACCTTGCTCGCGGTACTGGCTTGGCTCAGTGGCGCGGCACTGGAGGCTGGTGCCCCCTTGCACTGGGCATTGGGTGGGCATCAGCCCCCGCTGGGGATTGGTCTGTACCTGGACGGCTTCAGCCTGGTGGTGCTCTGGCTGGTGCAGCTGGTGGCCATGGCGGTCAACCTCTACTGGTGGGGTTGGCAACAGCAGCAGTCCGGACCCCGGGGCACTTTACTACTGGTGCTATGGCTGCTGCTCTGGGGCGGTCTGAACGGACTGCTGTTGTCGGCAGATCTGTTCAACATCTACGTCACCCTGGAAATCTGCACCCTGGCAGCGGTGGCCATGGTGGCCCTGCAACCGGGCCGGGAAGCCCTGGCCGCCGCACTGCGCTATGTGCTTTATGCCTTGGCTGGATCCATGTTGTTTCTGCTGGGTTTGGCGCTGGTGTATGCCGCCACTGGCACCCTGTCATTACCGCTGCTGCTGGCCCAGCCCGGTACCGGACCCTTGTGGCTGGCGGCCCTGTGCTGCTTGACCCTGGGCTTGATGATCAAGGGCGCGCTGTTCCCGCTGCATATCTGGTTGCCACCCGCCCACAGTGCGGCCCCCGGACCCGCCAGTGCGCTGTTGTCGGCGCTGGTGGTAAAGGCGGCGGTGTATCTGCTGTTGCGGCTTTGGTTGGGTCCCTTTGCGGACATCGGGCTTGGGTTGCCACAGCTGTTGGGGATCCTGGGTCTGCTGGCGTTGGTCTATGGATCGGTACAGGCGCTGCGCGTAACGCGTCTGAAGTTGGTGATCGCTTACTCCACGTTGGCACAACTGGGCTACCTGCTAATACTGGTGCCCCTGCT
Organism: Pseudomonadales bacterium; assembly: GCA_050486425.1. GTDB lineage: Bacteria > Pseudomonadota > Gammaproteobacteria > Pseudomonadales > Azotimanducaceae > SKXG01. The sequence continues at coordinate 856 of JBJHDG010000368.1, forward strand.
GGCAGCCAGTCCCCTGCTGGCCTGGCAGGGCGGCCTGTACCATGCCCTGGCGCATGGCCTGGCCAAAGCGGCCATGTTCCTGGCCGCTGCCAATCTGATGCTGACGCTGGGTCATGATGAGTTACGCGGCTTGGCGGCGGTGGATCGGGAGGGGGCGGCCAATCTGTTTGTGATCGCCATTGCCGGACTGAGTCTGGCCGGGCTGCCCCCCAGCGCTGGTTTCCTCGCCAAATGGTGGCTGCTCAGTGCGGCCCTGGAGGCCGAGCTTTGGTATTGGGCGCTGGCCATTGTGTTGGGCGGGCTGCTCAGTGCCGCCTATCTGTTCCGGGTATTGCAATATGCCCTGGCAGCGCCGGCAGAGGTGCAGACACAGCCGGCTCGGTTACCCGCCAGTTTGCGCTGGTCCTGCTACCTGCTGGTGATGCTGGTGTTGGCACTGGGTTTTCTCGGTGATGTCCTGGCGCCCTGGCTGCGTCTGGGGGTGCCCCTGTGACCTCGCTGTATCAGGCCCTGCCGCTCTGGGTGGTGCTCAGTTCGCTGCTGGCGGCCCTGGTGATCTTCGCTTTGCCTGAGCACCGGCGGCGGGCCCGGGTCACGGCCAATATGCTGGCCGCGGTAGCCAAGTTGCTGCTAGTGGGCTGGATGCTTTGGGGGGTGTCCCAGGGCCAGGCCTTCAGTTTTCAGCTGGCGATTGCGCCAGGTATGGAACTGGTGCTGCAGGCTGATGCCCTCACCATGCTGTTATCCACACTCTCGGCGTTGCTCTGGTTGATCACCAGTGTCTATGCCATCGGCTATCTGGAAGATTCGCCCCATCGCAGCCGGTTCTTTGGCTTTTTCAGCCTCTGTGTGGCCGCCACCATGGGGGTGGCAGCGGCGGGCAATCTGTTCACCTTTTTCATTTTCTACGAGCTTCTGACCCTGGCCACCTGGCCGCTGGTGGTGCATCGGGGTACAGCCGTCGCCTTGCGTGCCGGCGCCCGTTATCTGGCCTATACCCTGGGCGGTGGTGGGCTGTTGTTGCTGGGTCTGGTTTGGCTGCAGGTGTTGGTAGGCGACACGAGCTTTATGCCCGGCGGGCTGTTGCAAGCGGAAAGTGCCGAGCGACGCACCTTGCAGACCTTGTTCCTGGTGCTGCTGTTGGGCGTGGGGGTAAAGGCTGCGCTGGTGCCCCTGCATGGCTGGTTGCCCCAGGCCATGGTGGCGCCGGCACCAGTGAGCGCACTGCTGCACGCCGTGGCGGTGGTAAAAGTTGGGGCCTTTGGTGTGGTGCGCCTGGTGTATGACCTGTTTGGCCTCGAGCTGACTGCCTGGTTGGGCATGCATCATGTGCTGGCCAGCCTGGCAGGCATCACCATTCTTTACGGCTCCGTGC
>JBJHDG010000369.1:0-2221 GCA_050486425.1 Pseudomonadales bacterium
ACACCAGGCCGGTAATGTCCTGAGCGGACCCGGTTGGTGCTGACTCAGTCACTGAACGCTGTCGCCGGCAGGCCCTGGATCTGAATCTCGTTGGTAAACACCGAGAACGCCAGGTATGCGGCCAGGCCATTGGTGCGAGTGAGCCAGGGTGGCTGATACCTGGGCAGCGCCAGGGTGCCATCAAGAAAGAAGGGTTCGAGTCGGAACAGGTCGGCGATGGTCATGCGGCCTGCCACCAGCCAGTGACAGAGGTTTAACCGGTTGTTGTGCAGCGCCCAGCGAAAAAAAGTATGCACTTCCATCAGTCCATGCAGATACACAGTGTCCTTGGTAAAGGCATGGCCACCGCTGAGGGGTACGCCGCGATAGATACGCATGGCGGAATTGAATGCTTCCACCGGTTGCTGTCCGGCGGCCAGCAAATGTTCGAATACCTGCAGGAAATCTGCGCCGGACAGCGCCATATCCAGCGCCAGAATACGCAACGCAATACGGCGCAAACGCCCGGTATCCATGGCGCCAGTGACCAGCTCCGCAAAGGTGGCCAGGCCTTCCTGGGTACCCGTGGTCCTGGGCGCTCCCAAGCCCAACGTGCGGATATGGGGCTGACAACGCCCGTTCAAGGCCGTGAGGCTGTGTACAAAGATCTCATGCTGCAGCAGCTGCTCCAGGTCATAGCTGTTAAAGGCCGCGCCATCCCGCAGCCGCACCCGGGTTGCTCCAGCCGCCGCCTTGGCCACCAGGGTCGGATCCAGCTGTATCTGAATCTGGTGGCCATCAATCACCTCGGGAATCCGTTGCCGCATAGCATTAGCCAGGGTTTGCGCATCGATCAGCAAGTCAGCCTGAGTGGCACTGGTTTCCGCAAAGTAGGCTTGGCTCACGGTGAGAAAGTGCCGGGCGGCATCCAGATTGGTGAGGCTGGTGCCGGCCAGCCGATCGCCCGGGCGACCATAGAGCTGGCTGCTGAGGCTGGTCACCCTGGCTGGATCATCCAGCCCCTCCATCAACTCACAAATCAGGCTGTAGGACTGGGCGCTATCCTGCAGATAAGCCTCCAGTGGATGCGCCGGGTCCAGCTGCGTCTGAATTTGCGCCAGTTGCTGGCGCTGTGGACTGTAGTTCAGGCGTGGCAGAGTCACTTCCGGCAGTTTTGGCTGGCCACGCTGCCAGTCGTATAGAAACTGCCGCTGGACCTGAACCGGCCAACTCAGTGGACCCAGCACCTTGATGTCCTTGGCCAATTCCACCAACTGCTGATCCAGGGTGCGCAGGCGCTGCAGTCTGGTGCTCACTGGGCGATCTCCGGAAAGTAGGCAGCCAGTGCCATCGAAGGCGCACCCAGCACCTGAGTCAGCGCAGCGGAAAATATCTCCAGGGTCAGCGCGCCGCGCTGGGGATCCAACAGCGGCATCAGATCATCCAGGCTACGCCGGCCCCGGCTATGGGCCTGAATTTCCTGATCAATGTCATACATCAGTCGGGCCGCTGCAGCACGCTGATCATGAGATACCCGCCGCGCCCGCAAACTGTCCACCTGCTGCGCGCGCTGCTGCATGCGCGCCAACGTGAGATCGTATCTGTGGGCAGTAATAGTGCCGCTGCGACGCATGATTTCCAGGCCGTAGTACTCAGCGATCCCCTCGGCAATCCAATTGTGCTCACCCGCACCAGATTGACGTGATGCCACGTGCACCAACTCATGTAACAACGTACTAGTGCCATCCTCGTTGATCATGGGCCGGTCAGCGTGCAGAAACATTGAGCCAGGCCCCGACAGGCCGCCGCGCCAGCTGGGATCCGCAGCGCCGACGATCAGCAGTTGCGGCGGCAGGTCAGGAAACACCCGCACCAGTTCCGCCAGATTCCAGTTCAACATGGCCAGGATATCGTTGCGACGAAAGCCCTGTGCCAGTGGTGCGGCCACGGCCACCTCGCGACCCGCGATCTCTTCCCGCCGTATTCCCAGGCGCCCCGCCAACATCCAGCCCGTGGGCCGCACAAAGCCCCGCTCCAACTCGGTGATCTGGATGCCAGCTGGGTGCAGCGCCCCGTACCTGGTTTCAAAGCTCCAGTCCGGGGGGCCGCTGAGAGACAGCCTGGGCAATGACTGCGCGTCGGGCTGGGTACGGCTGGCCGCCGGGGGGAACAAGTGATCCAGGCGTAACAGCGCCCAATCAGGTTCCATGCGGGCATCAAATCTGGCCGGCTGGTGCTGACC
>JBJHDG010000370.1:0-2186 GCA_050486425.1 Pseudomonadales bacterium
GACGTTCCAGTGCCTGGGTACTCTGGGTCTCGATGCGGATCAGGTAACCCTGGGCTGCAAGGAGTTCGCCCACGCTGGCTGCGTGTTGCTGGTCGTCATCAATGATGAGGACATGCATGGGCGACTCTGCGGTCGTCATCTGACCCTTTGATTCCTCCCCGGTGACCGGATCATAGCACAGGGGTTGGCGCTCGGAGCGCCCTGTTTTGCTCGCATCACACTGGATTATCTGGCCTTGGGTGTGCCGCCCTGAGTGAGCCGCGCCGGGTTCAGCAGCGTCTGCAGGCTACGCCGATCCAGATCCGTCATCTCCAGTGCGACCTCAAGTATCGGGCGCTGCTGCGCGTAAGCCTGCCGGGCAATTTCCGCCGCGCGCTCATAGCCGATGAGCGGATTCAGCGCTGTTACCAGGATGGGATTCAGCGCCAGGGTAGTGGCAATCTTGCGCTTATTGACGCGCATGCCGCTGATCACTTTGTCCGCCAGCAGCGGAAACAGATTGCTGAGCAGGCTGATGCTTTGTAGCAGATTATTGGCAATGAGCGGCAGCATCACATTGAGCTGAAAATTGCCGGATTGACCCGCCAGCGTGATGCTGGCGTCGTTCCCGATCACCTGGGCTGCCACCATGGTCGCAGCCTCGGGCAAAACCGGGTTCACCTTGCCGGGCATGATGCTGCTGCCAGCCTGGAGCATGGGGAGTTCGATTTCAGCCAGCCCGGCCAATGGGCCGGAGTTCATCCAACGCAGGTCATTGGCAATCTTCATCAGGCTTACCGCCAACACCTTCAGCTGCCCGGATAGCTCCACCGCGGTGTCCTGGGCGCTGATGAGTGCAAAACAGTTGTCCGCCGGCCGCAAGGGCAGTCGGGTCAGCTTGCGCAGATGTTGGCACGCCTTGCGGGCGAAGCGGGGTGGGGCATTGATGCCGGTACCTACGGCCGTGCCGCCCAGGGCCAGTTGGTGCAGGCGTGGCTGCACCAACTCAATTCGGGTACGACAGGCTTGGAGTTGCGCTGCCCAGGCGTCCAGTTCCTGACCCAGGGTAATGGGCATGGCATCCATCAAGTGGGTGCGGCCGGTCTTGGTCACGGTCTGTAATGTGCGAGCCTTGCGGGTGATGGCGGTGGTCAGTGCTTTCAGGCTCGGCAGTAAAGATTTGCGCAGTGCCAGGGCGGCGGCCAGGTGAATGGCCGAGGGAATCACATCATTACTGCTCTGGCTCATATTGACCTGGTCGTTGGGATGCACCGGCTGCTGCAAGGTGCGGCTGGCCAGATTGGCCAGGACCTCGTTGACATTCATATTGGTGCTGGTGCCGGAGCCGGTCTGGAAAATATCCACCGGAAATTGCTCTTGGTGCGCGCCCAGGCGAATCTGATTGGCAGCCTCACAGATGGCCGCGGCCACACTGGCAGGCAGCAGGCCCAGTTCTGCGTTGGCCATGGCGGCGGCCGCCTTGATGGTGGCCAGCGCTCGAATAAAGGTGCTGGGTAGGGGCTGGCCGGAGATGGGGAAATTCTCCAAGGCACGTTGGGTCTGGGCACCGTAGAGGGTACCGCCTTGGTACTGCGACACATCCGCGTGATTCGTTGCCTGCGCGGAGGTGGCCTGCGGGGGGCTGGCCTTGCGGGTACGTTGGCGGCCTGTTGCCATGGGCTGACTCCTTGCACGACTTGATGGATATCGGCTGCCTGAGCGTAGAGCAGGGCATGGGCAGGGGCAATGTGCTAACCCAATCCAAAACCATGTAATACAAATGTGCATGGGCGAGGGAAATGCGTCCTGCATCACGGTTTGACGGACCCCGCTCGGGGCTTACTTGGCGGCAGCTGTGGTCTGATCCGAACTGTATCAGGCTTCACAGAATTGGCCGGGGCAGCGGGTTACATTGCGCCCTGAGAAAGGACATCCAATAACATGGCTACGAGGGATTTGCGATGCTGGTGCTGACCCGGCGTGCGGGCGAGTCGATCATGATCGACGACGACATCGAGCTGAAGGTGCTGAAGATTCGAGGCAGTCAGGTGCACCTGGGTATCGAAGCCCCGAAACGCGCCAGCGTACATCGCAAAGAAGTCTGGCTACGGATCCAGGACGAAGTCGATGATGACGCCGTTGCCGGTGCCATCCCACCCCCGCCCTCAGAAGCGGTTGCCAACGCCGCGAACCGCCCGATACTGTAA
>JBJHDG010000371.1:0-2176 GCA_050486425.1 Pseudomonadales bacterium
GCCTTTGAGTTCGCAAGCCGCGACCCGGAAGGCATGGGATTCCTTGAAGCGCCGCAGCACTTCCAATTGCGCCTCGAAATCATCTGCCGTCACCCAGCGCAAGCGTTCCGCCAGTTGTGCCGCCAGGGTCTCTTTGTCAGCAACCGTGTACAACAGACTGGGATCCAACAGTTCATCCAACAAGGCCGGGTGGCGTGCCAGCTCCTCACTGAGCCAGCGACTGCTGGCGCAGATATTCACCAGCTCCGTAAGTGCCTGGGGATTTTCCAAGAGCAGCACAAAGTAGGCACTGCGCCGCATGATGGCTTCGAACAAGGGCACCACGCGGGTCACCGCCAATGCCGGCTGCCCGGAGTCCCGGGCTGCTGCCAGGAACAAGGGCATGAGTTGATCCAGTCGGGTCCGCCCTTCCTTGGCAACAAAGGAGCGATCACGGGCCGCACGCAACCGTAACAGCAGTGCCGTCACTGTCTCCGGCTCGGGAAACGACAGCGCCTGAAGTGCGGCCTGAGTCTGTTCGGCATCCGGCTGTTGCCAAAGCAGATGCCAACGGTCTTCCGCCACTTGACCCGCTTCCGGCTTGATCAGGCCATCAAATTCCTGGGCGATCAGGCGCCGATGCTGATGCAGGGTTTGCAGCAAGGTCGGGAAATCCGGGAAGGCCATCATGGCGGCTACCCGCGCCTGATCCAGTGCATCCTGGGGCAGCTTCTGGGTTTGCCGATCGCGAATGGCCTGCAACTTATGCTCAAGATTGCGCAGAAATTCGTAGCCGGCAAACAACTGCTGCGCCGTCTCGGCCTGAATCAAATTGAGTTCCGCCAGTGCCTGATAGGTGGCCCGTACGCGCCGCTGGCGCAGTGCGCCATGGCGACCCGCCCAAATGAGTTGCAGCATCTGGGCGATAAACTCCACATCCCGAATACCGCCCGGACCCAGCTTGATATCATCGGCAATGGCGCGGGCATTGCGCTCGGCGCTGATGCGCGCTTTCAAATCCCGCAGCGCATCAATGGCGCCAAAATCCAAATAGCGACGAAACACAAAGGGCCGCAACGTGCGCAGCAGTTGTTCACCCGCCTGCAGATCACCCGCACTGATGCGCGCGCGAATCCAGGCGTAACGCTCCCAGTCCCGACCCTGTTCCTCAAAATAGCGCTCCATGGCCGCGAAACTGCAAACCAGTGGACCACTGTCGCCAAAGGGCCGCAGCCGCATATCGACGCGAAACACAAAACCATCCACGGTGATGCCGTCCAGCGCCTGAATCAGCTGCTGGGCCAAGGTGGTGAAAAACTGCTGGTTGGTACGGCGCCCATGCGCCGTGGTGCCGTCTTCCGGGAAGGCGAAAACCAGATCGATGTCTGAGGACAGATTCAACTCCCGAGCACCCAATTTGCCCAGTGCGATCACCACCAGCTGCTGTGGCTGCCCGCTGTCGGCACCCAGGGGCTCACCATCAGCCGCCACTTGCCAACCATGTAACAAGTGCAAGGTTTCCTGCAGGGCCACATCGGCCATCAGACTGACACTGTCCGTGGTCTGGGTCATATCCGCCAGGCCGCTGCAATCGCGCCAAATAATTCGGGCCTGCATGCGGTTGCGCCAGCGCCGCAGCACTGTCCGCAGCGGCGCCATTTGCGTGCACGTCATCAACTGCGTGCGCAGGCTGGCGCGCAGCTCGGTTTCGGTCAGCGGACTGGCAAAGCTGTCTGCATGGAACTGCGCCTGTAACCAGGCCGGATCCGTGCAAACCAGATCGGCAAAGAATTCACTACTGGCAAGCAGCAGCAACAGCTGGTGGAATCGGTGCTGATCAGCACCAAGGGTGAAGCCGGCAACATCAATATCAGCTTGCGCACAAGCGTCCTGCAGACGTTGCCACTGTCGCTGCGCGGTTTCCTGCAAGGCAGCCGGCAGCTGCAGCAACGGCGCGTTGCTATCAGTGGCTTTGGCCAATGGGTACCACGCGCAACACTTCGTTCATGGTGGTCAGGCCAGCACCGACTTTTTGTGCCCCGGAAAGTCGCAAGGGGTGCATGCCACCCTTGATGCCAGCTCGACGCAGATTATCGATATCCGTATCTGCGGTGACCAGATCCTTCACGCTTTCTGTGAGCGGCAAAATTTCGTAAATGCCCACACGCCCCAGATAGCCGGTATCACGAAATTCCAG
>JBJHDG010000372.1:0-2150 GCA_050486425.1 Pseudomonadales bacterium
CCATCACCGTGAGCCAGCGACAACTGTTCTCCAGTTGCCGCACGTTACCCGGCCAGGGCAGTGACGCCATGTACTGCTCGGTTTCCGGGCGCAGCACCTTGGGTTCCACGCCCAGTTCCTTGGCGGCCTCCACCAGAAAGTGGCGCGCCAGCAACGGAATATCCACGCGTCTGTCGGCCAGGCGTGGCAACTGAATGCGAATCACGTTCAAGCGGTGATAGAGGTCTTCGCGGAAGCTGCCGGCGGTGACCAGCTTATCCAGCTGCTGATGGGTGGCAGCGATAATGCGCACATCCACGCGAATGGGGGCATGCCCGCCGACGCGATAAAATTGGCCATCGGCCAATACCCGCAGCAAGCGGGTTTGGGTATCCGCCGGCATGTCGCCGATTTCATCCAGAAACAGGGTGCCACCATCGGCTTGTTCGAAGCGGCCAGGGCGCTGTTGGGTGGCGCCCGTAAAGGCCCCTTTCTCATGGCCGAAGAGTTCCGCCTCCACCAGATCCCGGGGAATGGCAGCCATGTTCAACGCAATGAAGGGCCCCTCGGCGCGTGGGCTGTGGCGGTGCAGGGCACGTGCCACCAGCTCCTTGCCGGTACCGGATTCGCCATTGATCAGCACCGTGATATGGGAATGAGACAAGCGCCCAATGGCGCGAAACACTTCCTGCATGGCCGGGGCCTGGCCGATGATTTCCGTGGGTGCGGTGGTTTCGTTGGCGGCTGGGGTGCTGCGCAGTTCATGGGCGTGAATCACAGCGCGCTTGGCCATGGCCACGGCATCATCCACATCAAAGGGTTTCGGCAGGTAATCGAAAGCGCCGCTTTGGTAGCTGCTCACCGCACTGTCCAGATCCGAGTGCGCGGTCATGATAATGATTGGCAGTGCCGGATGTTGTTGATGAATACGTTGCAGCAGCTCAATACCATCTACACCCGGCATGCGAATGTCGCTGATGATGGCATCCGGTGTTTCCTTACGTAGCCGATCCAGCAGAGCATCACCGGAATCAAATGCCACCGGATGCAGGCCTTCCTGCTCCAGCGCCCGTTCCAAAACCCAGCGGATCGAGCGGTCGTCGTCTACCACCCAAACGGTGTCAGTGCGTGCCATGGGGTTGCTCCAAGGGTAGATAGATGGCAAAGCGGGTGCAGCCTGGCTTGGAATCACATTCGATCACCCCCTGGTGCTGATGCACGATGTGCTGGGTGATGGAGAGTCCCAATCCGGTACCTTCGGCACGGCCGCTGATCATGGGGTAATAAATGCGCTCAAACAGATCCGGTGGAATGCCGGGCCCGTTGTCCTGAATCTCGATACGCGCCACCATGCGATGCCGGACCTGGCCGATGGTGAATTGACGGGTAATGCGCGTGCAGATGCGAATTTCCGGTTCCGGCGTGTCAGCCAACGCCTGCTGGGCATTGCGCATGATATTGAGCACCGCCTGGATAAGCTGCTCTTCGTCGGCTTCCAGCTCCGGCATGCTGGGATCATAGTCGCGCACAATACGGATGCGGCCGGAAGCCTCGGCATTGATCAGGGAGATCACCCGCTCCAGCACCTGGTGGGCATTCACCGCGCGGAGTACCGGCAACTGGTTTGGCCCCAGCATACGATCCACCAGATTGCGCAACCGATCCGCCTCATCGATGATGATGCGGGTGTAGTCACGCAGGCGCGGGCTTTCCAGCTCCCGTTCCAGCAGCTGCGCCGCGCCGCGAATACCGCCCAGCGGATTCTTGATTTCATGGGCCATGCCCCGCACCAGTTGGCGTGTGGTTTGTTGCACCGCCAGGTGCTGGTCATCCCGGTTGATACGCTGCAATCGATCCAGTGCCCGCAGTTCCAGCAACAGGGCCGCCTGGGCGCCTTCCTCCAGCAGGGGGGTAACTGTGTAATCCAGGTTCAGGCTGTTGCCGCCGAACGTGCGCACCCTGGCTTCGCGTTGGGTAAAACCCAGTTGCTCGCGCAGGGCTTCACGGAGCACGGCTTCGGTCTTGCCGGCGTCATACATCACCCGGGCCAGGGGTTCGCCCAGCAGGCGGTTGCCACTGACTTCCAGCATGGCTTCGGCGGCTTGGTTCATGTAGGTCACCCGCAGTTGGGCATCCAGCAGGATCAACGCCGTGGTCTGGAGATCCAGCAG
>JBJHDG010000373.1:0-2147 GCA_050486425.1 Pseudomonadales bacterium
ATGTCGGCCAGCTGCTGCAGCAAGGCTTCCTGGGGTGACAGGGGCCGCTCCAGATAGCGCACCCGATAGTCGGTGATGCCGGCCAGTTCTGCCGCCGCAACCACGGCATCCTGCAAGCCGCCCAGATGATCCACCAGCCCCAGAGCCTGCGCCTGGCGTCCCGACCACACCCGGCCCTGACCCAGGGCGTCGACGGCTGCCGGGGTCATGGCGCGGCCCTCGGCCACCAGATCCAGGAACTGTTGATAACCATGTTCCACCGTCAGTTGCAGAATCTGCTGGGCCTGTGGGCTCAGGCTGGACAATGGATCACCGTCCCGGGACAAGGGCGTGGTACCCACACCGTCACGGCCCACGCCTAAGGCAGACAGGCTGTCTTCAAAGGTGGGGAACAAGCCGAAGATGCCAATGGAGCCGGTGACCGTGGTGGGCGCCGCCCAGATCTGATCGGCGTTGGCCGCGAGCCAGTAACCGCCGGAGGCAGCGGTTCCGCCCATGGAGACCACCAGGGGCTTGCCGGCCTGTTGCACCAATGCCAGTTCCTGCCGGATCAGTTCCGAGGCGAAAGCCGAACCGCCCGGTGAATGTACCCGCACCACCAGCGCCTTGACGGCCTCATCTTCCCGGGCCTGGCGAATCAGGGGAATCAGACTGTCGGCACCTATGCTGCCTCTGGGCTGCTCACCCATTTGAATCACGCCCTGGGCCACCAGCACAGCGATCTGGGAATCTCTGCCCGGGCGATGGGGGCGCTGGGTAGCACGCAGATAATCCCGGTAGCCGATCTGGCGAAACTCTCCTTCGGCTTCACCCACAGCACTGATCATGCTGCGGCGAAATTCATCCCGGGTGAGCAGGGCATCTACCAAGCCCTGTTCCAGGGCCAGGCGCGCCATGTCGCCGTTGGTCTGCTGCAAGAGCTCGGCAAAGTGCTGGCTGTAGTTGGCCAGGATTTCCACATCCAGCTCGCGATTGCTTGCCACCCGCGCCAGATATTCCTGCCAGAGTTCATCGACCAGTTGCTGATTGTTTTCCCGCGCTTCCGGCGACATATCCATGCGGGTGTAGGGCTCCACCGCAGCCTTGTATTCTCCCACACGAAACACATGCACGTTAATGCGCAGGCGCTGGAGCAGGTCCTGATAAAAGGACATTTCACCGCCATAACCCATGAGTAGCACCTGCCCCAATGGATGCAGGTAAAGTTCATCGGCGTAGCTGGCCAGCAGATACTGAGGCTGACTGTAGTAATCGCCCATGGCAATCACAGGTTTGCCGCTGGCGCGAAACTTGGTCAACGCCGGTGCCAGCTCATCGATCTGCGCCGGACTGATGGCAATCAGCGCACCCAGATCCAATACCAATTGGCTGATGCGATCATCATTGGCAGCCCGTTCCACCGCAGTAACCAGTTCGCGCAAACTGGCTTGGGTAATTCCAGCCCCCAACAATTGATTCATGGGGCTGACACTGGCGCGCTGCTCCACCACAACACCTTGGGGTGCCAGCACCAGGGCGCCACCATCGGGCACCTGCACGATGGCCGGGCCGGAAAAGATCAATGCCAGGATGATGAGTACGAAAACGATAAAGAACAGGTTGCTGATCACGGCTCTGGTGGTGGCCAGTATCCGGCCCAGGGTGGCGAACAGATCCTTGATGCCGTGCTTGGTGCCTGTGCTCATGTAATCGATCCTGGCAAGAATTGGAATTCAGGGTGCATTATAGGGGCCCTTGGATTGCACGTGCAGGAGCCAAATTGCCCAGCCTTGAAGAAAACCTGCGACCCGCCCCCTTATGGGATTGGTCAGAAGCCTGTGCTGCTGTGGGTGTGCCGGTCGTTGCCGGGCCTGATATCAGTGGCATCAGCATAGATACCCGCAGCCTGCAGCCGGGTGATCTGTTTATTGCCTTGAAAGGTGATCCTGGCCCCAGGTTTCACACCGCCAGCCGCACCGATCGTGATGGCCACGACGTCCAGCATGATGCAGTCGAAGTTGATGAACGTGCCCGCGCCGATCGAGATGTTGCTGCCGTAGTCGCACCGGAACGTCGGGTGGATCACGACACCGTCACCGACCTCGCCGAGCAGCTCCCGCAGGATCGCGGTGCGCTCGTCGGCCGCCGCGTGCGGCGTCGCGTTGTAC
>JBJHDG010000374.1:0-2136 GCA_050486425.1 Pseudomonadales bacterium
TGCCGGCCTCCTGCTCAATGCCGGCGCCTACACCCACACCTCGGTCGCCATCCATGACGCGTTGCTGCTGTGCGGCGTGCCGGTAATCGAGGTGCATATCTCCAACCCGCACCGGCGCGAGACCTTTCGCCAGACCTCCTATGTATCTCCGGCTGTCGATGCGGTGATAGCCGGTCTCGGCACTCGGGGTTACCCGTTGGCACTGGAACTGGTCGCTGATCAACTCAAGAAATCAACCTAGAGCCAGCCTGCCATCCGGTAGGCGTAAAAAGTCACCAGCACAACACCCAGTATATTGAGCCAGAACCCGGTTTTGGCCATTTGCCTGATGGTCACCACGCGACTGGAAAACACAATGGCGTTTGGTGGCGTCGCGACCGGCAACATAAAGGCAAAAGAAGAGGTCAGCGCAACGGTGGCCATGAGAATAAGCGGCTCTGCCTCAACTGCAGTTGCCAGGGACACCATGATCGGCAGCAGCATGGCTGCAGTAGCTGTATTGGAGGTCATTTCGGTGAGAAAGATCACCATGGTGGCGATAAAGAGCACCAGCAACAGCAGATGGACGCCCTGCAGGAACTGGAGGTGTTCCCCCAACCAGACCACCAGCCCGCTTTCGACAAAGCCGTTGGCCAGGGCAAAGCCGCCGCCGAACAGAATCAGCACATCCCAGGGAATAGTGCTGGCGGATTTCCAGTCCAGCAGAAACTCCCGCTGGCGGTAATTGACCGGAGTAATAAAAAGCGCCACCGCACCCAGGATGGCGATGGTGGAATCCTGCACGCGATCAAAGATGGCAAAGTCGGTAAAGCCGCGCACCAGCCATAAAGTAACGACTGTCAGCGCCACTGCGGCAACTCTTTTCTCGCCCCTGCTCAATGCGCCCAACTTTTGGATTTCGCCGAGCAGCCATTCCCGCTTGACCGGCAGCGACCACCTGCCGACTGCATAGGCGACCCGGGTCAGGTAAAGCCAGGTCAGAATCAGCATAATGATGGCCAGTGGCAGACCAAACACCATCCAGTCGACAAAGCTGATACTTTCACCGTAGGTACGCTGGTAGACGCCGGCCAACACCGCGTTGGCCGGTGTGCCAATCAGGGTGGCAACCCCGCCGATGGAAGCCGAATAGGCCACTGCCAGCATCAGGCCAGTGGCGAAGCCTGCGGGCACTTCCGTACCCATCTGTTCCGCCTGCCCCCGGATGCGCTTGAGGAAGGCCATAGCGATGGTAAACATGATGATGGTGGAGGCGGTGTTGCTGATCCACATGGAAAGAAAAGCTGTGGCCAGCATAAAGCCCAGGGTGACCCGGGCCGGCGACAGCCCTGTCAGACGAATAGTATGCAGGGCAATGCGCTGGTGCAGCCCCCATTTTTCGATAGCCGTACCGATCAGGAAGCCGCCCAGAAAGAGGTAGATCAGGTGATCCGCGTAAGGCAGGGTGACCTGCGCACCGGTCATCACACCCAGTAGCGGGAAAAGCACAATGGGCAGCAGAGCCGTGGCCGGAATGGGAATGGCCTCGGTGATCCACCAGGCCGCCATCAACACAGCCGTGGCTGCCACGCCTCTGGCCTCGACAGGCATGCTGTCCGGCAGCAACCAGAGCGCACAGATAAAGAGGACCGGGCCCAGGATCAGACCGACGGTATGCAGGCTGGTTTTCATCAGAAGCGCTTTCCCGTTATTTCTCTCAACAGCGAGACCTTGCCGCATCCGGGATTCCAGATCAATTGCCAGAGCTGTGAATTACCAACGGGCAGGCTAGAATGGACCGTCAAGCGGGTGTAGTTCAATGGTAGAACTTCAGCTTCCCAAGCTGATAGCGTGGGTTCGATTCCCATCACCCGCTCCAACTACAAAATGATCGCTCAAGCACTATTCATCAGGTGCCGGCCTGCTGAAACCATACGGAAAGCGGAAATAGCGCCGCCCAATAGACCGGCCAGATGGCAGCCAGAAGCAGATCAATTGGAATGATGACCAGCCAGTTCCAGCCACCCAGGTTTTCCAGGTCGGCACGAAAAAGATAAACAAAGGTGGCGATATTGCCGGTCAGGTAAACGATCAGAAAAAGATTGTTGCGCTTGTCCACAATCACCCCCTGTTCGGAATCTCCCCATGGTACCGAAC
>JBJHDG010000375.1:0-2102 GCA_050486425.1 Pseudomonadales bacterium
ACCGCCCGCCGGTGACGGACGGATAAAAGCGCGTGCATCCCGCGCCAGGGTTTCCATGCGGGTTTTATCGCCCAGAATACTGCCACCACTGCGGGCGGAACTGGGATCCACGGCCAGCACCGCCAAGCGTTTGCCCTGGGCCAGCACCAGCTGCCCGAAGTGTTCAATAAACGTGGACTTGCCGACGCCCGGACTGCCGGAAATACCGATACGCAGGCTGTTCCCGGTAAACGGCAGCGCCGCCTGTAACAGCGCCTGTGCGGCAGCCTGGTGTTCAGGTCGGGTGGATTCGATCAGGGTAATGGCTTTGGCCAGGGCGCGTCTGTCACCCGCGCGCAGGGCGGCCAACTCCGGGGCCTGCATATTCAATCTGCCTGCCGGGGAGCTGCCGCGATGGCTGCCAAAACTTCTCGTGCCGCTGCCGGTATCCGGGTACCTGGCCCGAAAATGGCTTTCACGCCCAATGCCAGCAGCGCCGGATAGTCCTGACGCGGAATCACGCCTCCCAGCACCACGCCAATGTCGTCAGCACCTGCACTCGACAACGCCTGCAGCAATTCCGGCACCAGGGTTTTGTGGCCAGCAGCCTGAGACGAGACACCCACCAGATGCACATCATTTTCGATGGCCTGTTGCGCCACTTCTGCCGGCGTGCTGAACATGGGCGAGAGATCCACATCAAAGCCCAGGTCAGCGAAGGCGGTGGCAATCAGTTTCGCGCCACGGTCATGGCCATCCTGGCCCATCTTCGCCACCAGCATGCGCGGCCGCCGCCCATGCTGGCGGGCAAATTCAGAAACCTCCCGCTGCAAGCTCTGCCAATCGGGATCATCTTGATAAGCGCTGCCGTACACGTTGCTCACCGTTTGGGTTTGGGCGCGAAAGCGCCCCCAGACTTTTTCCAAGGCTGCACTGATTTCACCCAAGGTGCAACGCGCCCTGGCTGCCACCACGGCCAAGGCCAGCAGATTACCAGTACCCTCTTTGGCCGCTGTTTCCAAGGCCGCCAGGGCCTGGGCCACCGCCTGTGTATCCCGCTGCGCCTTCAACTGTTGCAGTCGGCGTAGCTGGGCTTCCCGCACCACGGTGTTATCAACTTCGAGAATATCCACTGCGGTCTCGCTGGCCGGCTGATATTTATTGACGCCAACGATCACATCCTCGCCGCGATCAATGCGAGCCTGTTTGCGCGCCGCCGCCTCCTCAATACGCAGCTTCGGCAAGCCGGATTCAATGGCCCTGGCCATGCCGCCCTGGGCTTCGATCTCCGTGATCAAAGCCCAGGCTTTATCGGCAATCTGCCGGGTCAGACTTTCCATGAAATAGGAACCACCCCAGGGATCTATCACTTTGGTGATACCGGTTTCTTCCTGAATCACCAGCTGGGTATTACGGGCAATGCGTGCGGAGAATTCCGTGGGCAGGGCAATGGCTTCGTCAAAGGCATTGGTATGCAGACTCTGGGTGCCGCCAAATACGGCGGCCATGGCCTCGATGGTGGTGCGCACGATATTGTTATAGGGATCCTGCTCGGTTAGCGACCAGCCCGAGGTCTGGCAATGGGTGCGCAGCATGCGGGATCTGTCCTGCTTGGGTGCAAACTCATCCACAATCCGCGTCCACAGCAATCGAGCCGCCCGCAACTTGGCCACTTCCATATAGAAGTTCATGCCGATGCCGAAGAAAAATGACAGACGTCCGGCAAAGTCATCGATGTCCAAGCCAGCAGCCAGCGCCGTGCGGATGTATTCCTTGCCATCAGCCAGGGTATAAGCCAACTCCAAGGCAGCATCTGCACCGGCTTCCTGCATGTGATAGCCGGAAATGGAAATGCTGTTGAATCTGGGCATGTGGGTGCTGCAGTAGGTGATGATGTCACCCACAATGCGCATGGAGGGTGCTGGTGGATAGATATAGGTATTGCGGACCATGAACTCTTTCAGAATGTCGTTCTGTATGGTCCCCGACAGCTTGTCCTGAGAAACGCCCTGCTCTTCCGCCGCAACGATGAACATGGCCAGCACCGGGATCACCGCGCCGTTCATGGTCATCGACACGCTCATCTCGTCGAGCGGGATCCCGTCGAACAGGATCTTCATGTC
>JBJHDG010000376.1:0-2085 GCA_050486425.1 Pseudomonadales bacterium
ATCATGGCTACTACGACATAGGCGTTGCTGTGACCACGGATCGTGGCCTGGTGGTGCCTGTGGTGCGTGATGCGGATGCACTCAGCCTGGCGCAAATCGAAAAGCAGATTACAGTCTTTGGTGGCAAGGCGCGGGAAGGCAAGCTCAGTATTGAGGACATGGCCGGCGGCACTTTCACTATATCCAACGGTGGTATCTTCGGCTCGCTGCTTTCCACGCCCATTCTGAACCCGCCACAAACCGGTATTCTGGGTATGCATAAAATCCAGGAGCGGCCCGTGGTGGAGAACGGCGAAATTGTTATCCGTCCCATGATGTATCTGGCGTTGTCTTATGATCACCGTCTGATTGATGGCCAGGAAGCCGTGCGCTTTCTGGTGACCATCAAGGAGCTGCTGGAAGACCCGGCGCGCATTCTGCTGGATCTATAACCAAGTCGGCACCTGGAGAATTTAGCATGGGCAAAAACAGCTTTGATGTCATCGTGATCGGCGCCGGGCCGGCAGGTTACCATGCTGCCATCAGATGTGCGCAGCTGGGGCTGAGTACCGCCTGTATTGATAAGTCTTTGGATAACGAGGGCAAGCCGGTATTGGGCGGCACCTGTCTGAATTGGGGCTGCATTCCCTCCAAGGCCCTGCTGGACGCCTCCCACCACTATGCGCATGCCCAGTCGGGGTTGGCAGATTTTGGTATCAAAACCGGCAAACTCAGTTTTGATCTGGATGTGGTGCAGGCGCACAAGTCGGCCGTGGTGGCCAAGCTTACCGGTGGTGTTGCCCAGCTGTTTCAGGGCAATGCGGTGACTGCGCTGGCGGGTACCGGCCGTTTGCTGGCGGGGAAGAAAGTCGAATTTACGCCTCATGAGGGTGAGGTCCAAGTGCTGGAGGCGCAGCATGTGATTCTCGCGCCCGGCTCGGTGCCGGTGGAAATTCCGGTGGCACCCTTGGATGGTGAGTTCATTGTTGACTCCACGGGCGCCCTGGATTTTACCAGCGTGCCAGGCAAGCTCGGGGTTATCGGCGCTGGTGTGATTGGGCTGGAGCTGGGCAGCGTTTGGGCCAGATTCGGTGCTGAGGTGACCATGCTGGAAGCCCTGGAAGACTTCCTGCCCATGGTGGATCGGCGCATCGCCCGTGACGCCAAAAAGCTGTTCGAGCAGCAGGGCCTGGACATACGTCTGGGTACCCGGGTGGTGAACGCCGAGGTGAAAGGTAAATCCGTCGTAGTCACCTACAAGGATAAAGATGGCGAACAGACGTTGAAGTTTGATCGGCTGATTCTGTGCGTAGGTCGGCGACCCTATACCCAGAACCTGTTGGCTGCAGATGCGGGCGTTAATCTGGATGAGCGCGGTTTCCTCTATGTCAATGAGTTCTGTGAGACCAGCGTGCCCAATGTCTATGCCGTAGGTGATGTGGTGCGCGGCCCCATGTTGGCGCACAAGGGCATGCAGGAAGGGGTCATGGTGGCCGAGCGCATCGCCGGGCAGAAAACCATGGTCAACTATGATGCGATTCCCTCGGTAATCTATACCCATCCGGAAATTGCCTGGGTGGGTAAAACCGAAGAAGAGCTGAAAAAAAGCGGCGAAGCCTTCAATGTGGGCAGTTTCCCCTTTGCGGCACTGGGTCGGGCGCTGGCAGCTGGTGATGCGGAGGGCATGATCAAGGTGATTGCCGATGCGGAAACAGACCGCATTCTGGGTGTGCATATTATGGGGCCACAGGCTTCCGAGCTTGTCGCACAGGCCGTTATCGGCATGGAGTTTTCCGCAACGGCAGAGGACCTGGGACTGATCACTTTTGCCCATCCCACCCTGTCCGAGGGGCTGCATGAGGCCGCCCTGGGTGTGGGCGGCCACGCCATTCATATGATCAACCGCAAGAAACGCAAGTAGGCCCGGCGTAAAGGGGCAGTCCTAGCCATTAAGGAGATGGGTTTCTGTAATGAATCTGCATGAATATCAGGCAAAACAGCTGTTTGCCGAATATGGCCTGCCAGTATCCAAAGGCTATGCGGTGGATACAGCGGATGAGGCTGTGGCAGCCGCCGAGACAATCGGTGGCCAGCGCTGGGTGGTGA
>JBJHDG010000377.1:0-2067 GCA_050486425.1 Pseudomonadales bacterium
GCAGGGCATTGGCATCCGCGGTTACCTGCATGGGGGTATCCGGCAAGTCCAACTGCAAGTCCACGGTGGCCGGCAGGGTGGCGCGCAGCAGCTCCAGACTTTCCCGTACGTTATCGCGCACATCCAGCAAGCTGGTCTCCTGTTTGCCACCACGGCTGAACAGCAGCAGCTGCCGTACCAGCACGGCGCCCCGGTTGCTGCCGGTTTCAATTTCCCGCAGGTAAGTCAGCAGACGGGTATCGTCCAACGTTTCGGCTTGTTCCCGGGAGAGTTCGGTAAAGCCGAGAATGCCGGCCAGGATATTGTTGAATTCATGGGCAAAGCCCCCGGTCATTTCACCGATGGTGCGCAGCTTCTGGCTGTGCTGCAACGCCTGCTGGCGGTCGCGGTCGATACGGGCCAGTGCCGACTCATGTTGCAGGCTGGCGACTTGGGCTTCCAGGTGTGTTGCGCGCTGCTGTTGCTGCAGCCGCTGCCGTCGCTCTTCATTGATACGCATGCCCAGCGCCAGGGACAGCAGTGCCAGTTCCAAGGCGGAGCCCCAGAGAATACCGTAACGGGAGAACCAGGACTCCGGCAGCACGCCCAGCAGCAGCAGGGTGTAGCTGATGGTTCCAATCACCATCCAGCTGTGGGCCAATACATAGACGCCTGCCACCTGAAGGCCCGCGCGCCAGCGCAGCAGACCAAAGCTGATCAGCATTACAGGAAAAAGCATCACCAGCAGTGCAACCGTCATGCCGACGCCCGGGCTGGGGCTCAGCACGCCCATCAATGCAACCAGACAGATCAGCAGTATCATCGAGCAGAGACCATAGAATGCTGCGGGAAGATGTTCCCGCAGACGCAGGAAAGCATTGGCAAACAGCCCGCTAAACGCCACCGCGGCCGCGGTGATCAGATACGAGAGACTGCGTTCCATGCCTGGTAATGCGGGCCACAAATACTGTTGGGCATAACCATGGATCACCAGCATGGAAAAACTTACGGTGCCGGCATAAGCCACATACAGCAGGTACACCGGATCCCGTACTGTGAGGTACAGGCCCAGGTTGTACAGCAACATAATCAGCACCAGGCCGAAGTAGATGCCAAAACCCAGACTCTGACGGCTGGTGAGATCGAGAAAGTCGGCTTGGCTCATCAACGCCATGGGCACCAGATGCGGAGTATCGCTGGCGATGCGGACGAGCAGCTCACCGCCAGCGCTGGTGGTGGGTAGCGGGAATGCATAACGGGGCACATGCAGCGGGCGTTGTTCAAAGGGTTGCCGGGAACCCGTACTGTGCTGCGACAGAATTTGTCCGTCCTGGACCACCCAGAGCTGCACGTGCTCCAACCAGGCGTTGTTGATGATAAACACCGGCTCTGCCGGCAGTGCCGCGGGTAGCTGAATGCGTAGCCAGCTGGGTTCGCGCTTGTGGCCGAGACTGGTGTGCAGGCTCGTGTCAAGCCAATCGCCCTGCTGCTGAAGTTGTTGCAGCTGGCCGGCATCCGGCAGGCGTGCAGGATCCAGCAGCGCCGAATCGGTTGTATCGGCGACAGCGTAAATATCGTTTAGAACCTGCGCGCGTATCGCCCCGTTGGCATACGCCGGCCATAAGCTGATGGCCGCCAACAGCAGTGTAAGACTAACTAGAAACCCCGATCCGGTTTCACTTATCTGTATTGTTGGCAGCCTGCAGATTCCCCGCACCTGGGGTGTATGCAGCAGACTGAACACGAATACTCCTGAAACAGGAGCGGCATTAGAGAGGCTTGTGAGCGAAATGTAAAGAGCCGATTGCACGCGCAGCCCGCTAACGGGCGTTCAGCCCCCTGCGACAGTACCTGCCGCATGCCGTGAAACGGCCCGAGTGCCGGTCAGCGGTGCCTACAGGTCCGGCTGGGTGCAGCTCAGGGAGCGGCCCAGATAAGCCTCAATGGCCGGGAAGTTGAAGGCATCGTCTTCGGAAATGAAGCTGATGGAGATGCCGCTGGCACCGGCACGACCGGTACGGCCGATACGGTGCACATAGTCTTCCGGATCTTCCGGCAGATCGTAGTTGATGACATGGGTGACGTCAT
>JBJHDG010000378.1:0-2042 GCA_050486425.1 Pseudomonadales bacterium
GCCCAGATCAAAGCCGATGACGATCACCTCATCCCCAGCCTTGAATGCCGGGCTAGCCGATGACAACACAACGCCAGCGGCATCAATGCCCGGTGTATGCGGATACTGCCGGGTCACACCGGGCGCGCCGGTGGCTGAGAGTGCATCCTTATAATTCAGGGAGGAATAACGCACTTCTATCAGCAACTCGCCGGGCGGCAGATCACTGATCTGCCGGGTTTTGATCTGCCGGCTGAAACCACCATTGGCAGCCGGCTCCACCACCAGTGCTTGAAAACTCTCTGTCACCACCTTGTCCTCTTGCTTGCTTTCGATACGCCGCACTGATCTCAGGCGCCGAGCCAATAGCGGCGAATTTGTTGGATGCCACGATGCAACTGTCCCATGACACGCTCGATGGGCTTTTTGTGTTCCACCCATTTCACCTCAAAGACATCGGCCTCATCGCAGGCATTGACCAGATATTCATCACTGGTCACCAGTTCATCCACCAGCCCGAGGTCCAGGGCGCGCCGGCCATACCAGGCCTCGCCGGTGGCGACTTTGGCCACATCCAGGCCAGGCCGGTTCTCCTGCACGAATTCCTGAAACAGCAGGTGCACATCTTCCAGTTCCTGCTGGAACTTGCGGCGACCCTCCTCGGTATTTTCCCCAAAAATTGTCAGGGTGCGTTTGTATTCACCGGCGGTAAGCACTTCCACATCCACATCGTGCTTTTTCAGCAAACGATGCACATTGGGAATCTGCGCTACTACGCCGATGGAACCCACCAGCGCAAAGGGCGCCGCAATGATACGTTCGGCCACAGCGGCCATCAGGTAACCGCCACTGGCAGCCACCTTGTCAATGGCGGCTGTCAGCTTGATGTTCTTACTACGGATCCGGGCGAGTTGCGAGGCCGCAAAGCCATAGGTGTGTACCATGCCGCCACCACTCTCAATGCGCGCCAGCACCTCATCGCCTGCCGCGGCACTGGTAAGAATGGCAGTGATCTCATGCCGCAATTGCTCGGCGTGACTGGCCTGGATATCGCCATCAAAATTGACCACAAAAATGCGCCGCCGACTCTCGTTCTCACCCTCACCCTTGGCTTTGGCTTTCTGCTTCTTTTCCTGCTTTTCCTGTTTGGATTCCTGCTTGAGCGTTTTTTTCAGCGCCGCTTCCGACAGCAATGCCTGCTGCATGGCATGCTTCAAATCTTTCAGGCGCTCGTTGAGCGGGGTAATTTCCAGGCGGCCTGCCGGCGCATGTTGTCGCCGCATGCTCAGACCGGCGATGGCTGAAACCAAAAACAGTAACGCCACCAAAATGGTGGCTGCTTTGGCAAGAAATACAAGATACTCAAACAAATGTTCCATAGATGATCCGGCAGTTAACGTAAAAGAACAGACTTAGGAGGCGTTTAATTCAGCAATGGCATCATCAATCAGCCATCTGGAGATGGCCGCGCCACCGGGAATATTGGGTAATGCTTGATAGTGAAACCAGCGGGCGTCAGAAATTTCGTCATCCTGGCAATTGATGTCACCGGATTCATAGTCGGCGAAGAAGCCTAGCATCAGCGAGTTGGGGAACGGCCAGGACTGGCTGCCGCGATACTGCAGATTCCGCACCCGGAGTCCAACTTCTTCCAGCACTTCACGATGTACCGTTTGTTCTATGGATTCTCCGGGTTCAACAAAACCAGCCAAGGTGCTGAACATACCCTGGGGCCAGCGCGCATTACGGGCCAGCAGAAACTCTTCGCCCCGCCTGATCAGCACAATGACACTGGGCGAAAGCTTGGGATAGTTGGTAAGACCACAATCCGGGCAGACTTTGGCACGGTCGCTGGCATGGTCTTCCATGCGGCTACCGCAACGGCCGCAGAACTGATGCTCCAGATGCCAGTCGGCGATTTGCGCCGCCCGCCCGGCCAGATAAAACAGCTCCGGTGTCACTCGACCCAGCCAGGCGCGCAAACCCAGCAAGGCATAACCCTGCTGCGGTCCACCCTGGGCAATCACCAGATGGCAGGGTCGCTGCTGATAACGCCCCAGGTA
>JBJHDG010000379.1:0-2017 GCA_050486425.1 Pseudomonadales bacterium
GGCGTATGGTATTCAAACAGATACCAGGAGCCGGCCATGTCATCATCGCACCTGCAGCCACTACAACCAGATCCAGGCTTCAGTGCCAGGGCCGCCAGCAGTCTGCGCCAGGCCCGGCAGCAGGCCGGCCTTTCTCTGCGCGCGCTGGCCCAGCGCGCCGGCACTTCCCACGCTACCCTCAGCGCCTATGAACAGGGGCATAAGTCCCCCAATCTGGACACCTTTATGCGCATCCTGGATGCCTGCGGTTTCGCGGTGCAATTTACGCTGGAGCCCCGTATCCGGGCGCATCAGGGTCTGGCCCGGGATGAGGAATTACAAGCCGTGCTGGCCCTGGCTGCCCAGTTTCCCGCCCGCCATGGCCTGGAACCTGATACCCCACCGCTGCGGCTGATTCTGGGTGGTCGCTGATGGATCTGGTGGCTCGGGTCATCGCCCTGCATCAAGCCCTGGCCGCAGCCCGGCTGCCGCACGCCTTCGGTGGCGCCCTGGCGCTGGCCTGGTGCACGCGCCAGGCCAGAGGCACCATCGACATCGATCTGAATGTGTTTGTGGCAGTGGACGCCATCGCCCAGGTGCTGGCGGCCCTGCCCACCGACATCCCGGTGGATGCCAACGCTCAAGCGCGGCTGGCCGCGGACGGTCAGGTGCGGCTCTGGTGGGATCAGGTGCCCATCGACCTGTTTTTGAACAGCACACCGTTGCATGCGGGTATGGCCGGGCGTGCGGTGGTGGAGCAGTTCGCCGGCCACCAGATTCCTTTTTTGAGTTGTCGGGATCTGGCGTTGCTGAAAGCCTGCTTTAACCGCACCAAGGACTGGGCCGATCTTGAGGCCATGCAGGAAGCCGGCACCCTGGATCTGGCAGCACTGCAACATGGTTTGCTGGCTGTTGTGGGTGCCGATGACGTGCGCTTGCAACATCTGGCGCAGCTTGCCGAGCGCAGCACTCAGCAGCCTGGCATTTCCGAATAACGTGCGCACACCGCAGCACGGGCAATGCTGACATCGGTGACATAATATAAAGACGCAAAACCCAGCTGCTGGCGCCCCAGATTGTGGAACACCATCCCCAAAGCAATATCACCGGCGCTAAAGCGCTCATGATGCTGCACGAAGTAATCCGCGGCGCCACGTAGTTCCGGCGCGCTGAGCAAACCGCTGATGCGGCCAATACCGCCGTGATAAGCCTGTATCAATAGCATCTGATACAGCGCCTCGGCTTTTTCTGCTGGCAACGCAGCAAAATGTTCAGCAAACAGCGGCGCAAGATTACGATGATTCTGTTCCAGCAGTGACAGCGCGCAGTCAATCTGTGCCATGCGATGCAGATGAAATCTGGCGGGTAATTCGCAGTCACGTAGCGCCGCTGGCGAGAGCTGCATGATGCCGCGCGCGCCGGCAACCGAATGCGCCTGGGGCCGACCACCGGATTCAATCAACAATTTACCGGCCAAGGTTGGCAGCAGCGTGGCCGGCAAGCTGATGCGGCCCTGCGCCGTACGAAAGGCATGCACCTCGGCAATGGCTTGGTGCAGAGAGACGGGTTGCGCCTCAGTGCCGATGCGCATGCCATCCCAGGTACCCCAGAGCCGATAGGTTGCATCATCACCGCTATAGCGCGCCATGGCCGTCGCCAGGTCTGCTTCATGCTTGCAGGCCAGCGCAAACGGATAACCGATCCGCCCCAGGTCACCGGCAACCCAGTAGTCCAAATGACCATTGGCCACGATGTTGGCGCGCTGCGCATCCAGATGGCGCTGGGTGGCCTCGGGATTTTCCTGATTATCGGCATAACCCAGAAAGCGCGCACGGCGATCGAAAAAGATATGCCGCTCGCGGTTCTCGCAGAAGGACTCACCAGCCAGCACCCAGCGTCTGATGGTAACGAGATTGGCATGCACACCCTGACTCTCCCAATAGGGCATGTGCCGAATCACGTCCTGCCAGGATTGCGGTGTGGCAGCAGCGGCCACCAGGGTGCCGCTGCTTACGCAGCCAAGCAGCAACAGCACCAC
>JBJHDG010000380.1:0-2002 GCA_050486425.1 Pseudomonadales bacterium
GACAGACTCATGGTTGAGCCGGCGTTCATTGGGGGTCATGCCCAGCTGACCCTCATCCAGGTAGCGCCAGCCATCAAACAAAAAGTCGCCAAAGCCGGTACGCCGAATGGACTTCAGGTACTGCTTGGGGATGATCTGGTCGGTGTCCACATGGGCCCGATCCAGCGGCACGACCAGGCCCTGCAACTTGGTAAAGGGTTTCATGCCGGCACCTCCAGCATTTCCCGCACATCGGTGAAATGGCCAGCAACAGCTGCGGCCGCTGCCATGGCCGGGCTGACCAGATGGGTGCGCCCACCATGTCCCTG
Organism: Pseudomonadales bacterium; assembly: GCA_050486425.1. Taxonomy (GTDB): domain Bacteria; phylum Pseudomonadota; class Gammaproteobacteria; order Pseudomonadales; family Azotimanducaceae; genus SKXG01. The sequence goes on from JBJHDG010000380.1 coordinate 309, forward strand.
CCGCCCCTCAAAATTGCGGTTGGAGGTGGAGGCGCAGCGCTCACCGGGCTCCAGCCGGTCCGCATTCATGGCCAGACACATGGAACAGCCCGGCGCCCGCCACTCGAAACCTGCATCCAGGAAGATCTGTGCCAGCCCTTCTGCCTCCGCCTGCTTACGCACCAGGCCAGAGCCCGGCACCACCAGCGCCTGTTTGATCGTGCTGGCCACCCGCCGGCCCCGCACCACAGCGGCCGCCACACGCAAATCCTCGATACGAGCGTTGGTGCAGGAGCCGATAAAGACCTTGTCCAGCGCCACACTGCTGATGTCACGTCCACTTTCCAGCCCCATGTACTCCAGCGCACGCCGGGCAGCTTCCGCCCGTACCGGATCGCTGAAGCTGGCGGGGTCTGGAATAGCCTGGTCAATGCCGATGCCCATTTCCGGCGAAGTCCCCCAGGTGACCTGGGGCACCAGCGCTGCCGCATCCAACACCAGCTCATTGTCGAAGGTAGCGCCGCTATCGGATACCAGGGTGCGCCAATAGGCCTCTGCCTGCTCCCAGAGTGCACCGCTGGGCGCAAAGGGCCGCCCGCGCAAATAGTCGATGGTGGTGTCATCCACCGCCACCAACCCGGCCCGGGCACCGGCCTCAATGGACATGTTGCAGACGGTCATGCGCCCTTCCATGGACAGGCCGGCAAAAGCCTCACCCGCGTATTCGAAGGTGTAACCCGTCCCGCCGGCAGTACCCAAACGCGCAATGATGGCCAGAATCAGATCCTTGGCGAAGACACCATGGCCCAGATGACCGTTGGCCAGGATGCGCATGTTGCGGGTCTTGCGCTGCACCAACGTCTGGGTGGCCAGCACATGCTCCACTTCCGAAGTCCCCACGCCCTGGGCCAGGGCCGCAAAGGCGCCATGGGTGGAAGTATGGGAGTCACCACAGACGATGGTCATACCAGGCAGGGTTGCCCCCTGCTCCGGTCCCACCACATGCACGATGCCCTGGCGCACGTCCCGGATATCGAACTGCCGGATACCAAAGCTGCGGCAATTATCATCCAGGGTCATTACCTGGATACGGGAGGTTTCGTCGGTGATGCCGGCAATGCCCTGCTCCCGGTTTACGGTAGGCACATTGTGATCCGGTGTGGCCAGGTTGGCATCCACCCGCCAGGGCTGGCGCCCCGCCAGTTTCAGGCCTTCAAAGGCCTGGGGTGAAGTCACCTCATGTAACAGCTGGCGATCTATGTAGATCAGGCCAGTACCGTCGTCACGCTCCATCACCAGATGGGCGTCCCAGATCTTGTCGTAAAGGGTTTTGGCTGCCACTGCGCTGTCCCGCAATTATCAGTGGGCACATGGTAGGCATTGCGCTAGGATAAAACAAATTCATTATTTTTATATTTTGAATAACTATCAGGAATAGTTATTCAAAATAGTTATTCGGAGGGTAATGTGGAACTGATTGCCTTGAAAGCGTTTCTGGCGGTGGCTGAATCCGGCTCCTTCTCCCGGGCCGCGCAGCAGCTGAACCTCACCCAGCCCGCCATAACCAAGCGCGTGCAAATCCTGGAGCAATCGCTGGGCTCCCGCTCGTCCCGAGTTCGCGGACCGCCTTGCCCACGGGCACGGCTTGCGGCTCGATCCGCCGGCCGCGGGCCTCGCCCCGCTTGGCAGCCCCTCGTCCCCGTACGTCGTCGCGC
>JBJHDG010000381.1:0-1998 GCA_050486425.1 Pseudomonadales bacterium
CGAACCGACGTCCGGCGCAGCGGCACTCCCACCTGGGCTGCAACGGTTGTGGGGTCTCGACCGCGGTCCGCGGCCCGGGCAACGCCCGAGCCTCGATGTGCGCACGGTGGCGGCCACCGCTGCTGCAGTGGGTTCTGCAGATGGCGATACCCTGGTGCGCTGTCCATTTGTGTTGACGACCAATGTGCTTACTGCGGCTGCACCCGGTGATGAGTTTGAAGTCACCCTGGGGGTTGCCAATGTGTTGGCCGGCTCCGGCGCGGATGCCGAATTGGAGATCAGCATCGAGCCTTCTGCGCAGTTGCAAATACTGGGCGAGGCGCGGCAACGCCTGCAGGTTGCCGAAGGTGCCGAGGGCCGCACCAGTTTCCGGGTGCGCGCGCTGGCGGCGCCAGGCGCTGCCAGCCTCAGATTCAGCGCCAGCCTGGGCGACGCCCAGGTGCACCGGACCGCCACCCTCAGTGTGCGTCCGGCAGTGCAGCATCGCACCAGCACCAGCGCTGGCGTGGTGAGCAGTGGCGGTAGCATTGCGCTGCCGCGCGCGCTGTTGCCGGCATTGGCGCAGAATCAGTTGTCGGTATCGGCCTCGCCCGTGGTGTTGCTGGATGGCCTGCTCAGCTATGTGAATGAGTTCCCGCATCTGTGTACCGAGCAGATGGTGAGTCGGGTATTCCCCAGGCTGGGACTGCTGGATGGACGCCTGCAGACGGTGGATATGGTGGAGCTGCATAAGGCCCATGCCCATGTGGTGCAACTGCTGCGCAGCCGCCAGCATGAAGATGGTGGCTTCCGTTTCTGGGGTGGGCAGGGTGAATCGGCGCTGTTTCCCACCATCTATGTCGCGCACTATCTGATCGATGCGCGCCAGGGGGGGTTGCCCGTGCCGGATGATATGCTGCAAAACAATATGCAGTACCTGCGGCGCGTGGCGGCAGAATCTGTGACTAATCTGCCGGCGGCTCGGACCCGGGCTTACGCCATCTATGTGCTGACGCGGCAGGCGGAGGTCACCACCAACGCGCTGACCAGTCTGCATGAATATCTCGAGCGCGCTCATGCTGACGACTGGCAACAGGATCTGGTAGCGACTTATATGGCCGCCAGCTATCGGCTGTTGCGGCAGGAGGCGTTGGCGCAAGCACTGGTGCGTCACTACAGATTTGTGCCTGATGGTCAGCAGTGGGTGTCGGATTTTGATACCCGGCTCGGTCGCGATGCCCAGCATCTGTATCTGCTGGGACAGCATTTCCCGGAACGGGTGACAGACCTGCCGACTGCGGCACTGTTGTCGATCCGCAATCCGATTCTGGCAGGCCGCTTCAATACCCTGTCGGCCAGTTATGCGGTACTGGGGCTGGCTGCCATTTCGCCGGCATTACCAAGCAGTGACAGTGGTTTGCAGATAACGGCGGTGGACGCGGCAGGAACGCGCAGCTTGCTGGCGGAAACCCAGGCGGCGGTATTGCGCGCCCAGGTGCCGGTGCAGATGCGGCAACTGCAACTCAGCGCGGACCGGGGTGATTATTTCTACATGCTCAGCCAGTCCGGCTACGACGCCGAGCTGCCCGAGGCAGCCAGCGGGCAGGGCCTGGAAGTACATCGCACCTTTGTTGATGGTAGCGGCAAGCAAGTGACCAGCGCCAAGGTGGGTGACGAGCTGGAAGTGCGGGTGCGGCTGCGTTCCAGCAGCGGTAATTACTGCAACATTGCGGTGATTGATCTACTGCCGGGCGGCTTTGAGGTGTTGCTGGATTCCGTGCGGGATCAGCCCACCTATGGCTGCTGGGATTATCGTGATGTGCGGGAGGATCGGGTGGTGAGTTATCTGGGTGTCGGTGGTAGCAGTCGGGAGTTCAGCTACTGGGTAAAAGTAACCAGTGCCGGACGCTTCCGGGTGCCGGCGGTAACGGCCCGTTCCATGTATGACGACCGTGTGTACGCACAGACCGCCACTGGCTGGTTTGAGGTGCAAAGCCCGCCATGAGCAAAGGGCGGGCT
>JBJHDG010000382.1:0-1993 GCA_050486425.1 Pseudomonadales bacterium
GCCTACAGTCGCGCAGTGCCGACCCCCAGCACCTCCAGTTCCGAACTGCCGCACTGGGTACAGCGCGCTGGCACGGGATGGTTATAGCCGCAGTGGTGGCATATCAACTTGCGCTCTCCCAGGTGGAGGGTGAGACGTGTGCTGCAATCGGAGCATTCAGCGGTCCAGCGGCAGCTGCGGCACTGAAAGCTGGGTGCGTAACCGCGCCGGTTGATGAACACCAGGGCCTGCTCGCCGCGCATCAGGCAGGAATCGAGCGCCGCGATCGTGGGCGCGGCTAGCAGCTCGCCTGCGCGCTGCTCCCGGCTGTCCACGATCTGCCAATGGGGCGGGCCGCCGTTGCCCTGTCGCTGGTGCAAACGCAGGGATACATACTTGTTGCGCTCCAGATTGAGCAGGCTTTCCAGCGATGGCGTGGCAGAACCGAGCAGCAGGGGGATGTTCAGGTGGCTGGCCCGCACCGCCGCCAAGCTGCGAGCGTGATAGCGCCAGCCATCCTGTTGCTTGTAGGAACTGTCCTGCTCTTCATCCATCACAATCAGCCCAGGCTTTTTCAGCGGCAGGAAGACGGCAGAGCGGGTGCCGATTACCACGTCGAGATCGCCGCGCTGTGTAGCCAGGTATACATCGCGCCGGTCGCTGTCGGTCATGCCCGAGTGGTAACTGCTGAGCCGCGCCCGCAACTGCTCGCGGAAGCGCGCTTCAGTCTGCGGAGTGAGACTGATTTCGGGCACCAGGATCAAAACCTGAAAGCCACTATCCACCATGCGCTGGGCTGCCTCAATATAGACCTCGGTCTTGCCGCTGCCGGTAGGGCCCTGTAACAGGTAGGTCTGAAAACGGCCGGCAATCACTTCGTTGATGGCCTGTTTTTGATCGGCGTCCAGCCTGACTTTGCGGTCACCGCGACTGAACTCGAATGTTCTGGTGATTTTCCGCGCTTGGATCAGGCCTTTATCGCTCAGTTGACGCCTGATCTGGGCGGCAAATCCGGCCTTGGCTATTTCCGGATCCGAAGCGCCGGGATTCCGTTGCAGCCATTGCGCCAGTTCCAGTTGGCGCGGAGTGCGGCGGAGCTGATCGAGATCGGCGTGCTGGCCCAGCTGCCACTGCCGTTGGACTGCGGCCCTGCGCTCCAATAGTCGAACCGGCAACATGGCTGCGACCACATCCCAGGGTGCGGCGTGATAGTAGCGGATGGACCAGTGCAGCAGCTGCATCAGGTCCGCCGGCATGGATGGAATGTCGGCCTGCCGCAAGATGGGCTTGATCTGGTAGTCGGTCTGCTCTTGGTCGCGCTTGGTTGCCAGCACCAGGCCGGTGACTTGGCGCCGGCCGAAGCTCACTTCCACCCAATCTCCGGATTCAACCTTCAACCCCTCTGGGACCAGGTAGGTAAAGGTCTGATGGAGGGGGCAGGGAACTGCTATCTCGGCCTGGGGTAGTGTCCTAATATCCTTAGAAATTGGTATTGACTCAGACAAAATCAATTATTTCGAAGCGAGGCGGTATCTGGCCTTAGGGTCTCTGTCGAGATGGGGCCTCGCGTCATGGTTTACCAATCCTTTTTCGAGCAGCCCCTCAAGAATTCGCTTAGCTCTAGGCCAAGAAACGTTGAGCAATCTTTGGGCGTCGCTCACGCCGATCTGCCCGTACTCAGCGATGTAGTTCAGACAGCTTTTTTGCTGAGTTGTGAGCTCCCTCGCGATGCGGTCACCAATAAGTCTGGATATGTCCTGATCTATCCAAACCTTTCTGTGCTTAACGTTATTCCTCAACACAACCCGCACAAGTAGATGGTTTCGAGAGTCTTGCACGAACTCAGGGTCAGGCAGGTCGCTTTCCTGCATTGTGTCTCTGATGCGCCGGGTTCCCTCATGCGCACATCTTACGAATTCCATGTAGTACATAGCATCCATTAGAAATGGGTTTCTGGGGCTATGGCTGTCATAGATATTCTGGGGGTTAACCAATGGCGGAAACGGTCCTGGGC
>JBJHDG010000383.1:0-1978 GCA_050486425.1 Pseudomonadales bacterium
ACCTTCCACTGCACGGGCTGGAAGATCGGCTACGTGGTGGCGCCCAAGGCATTGACGCAGGAATTGCGCAAGGTGCATCAGTACGTGACGTTCAGCAGCAATACCCCGGTGCAATATGCCCTGGCGGAATTCATGACGCTGGAGCCAGATTTTGCGGCTTCCTTGGCGGATTTTTACCAGCGTAAGCGGGATCTGTTCTGCACGCTCCTGCATGGCTCCAGATTCAAGTGGCTACCTGCAGCCGGGACCTATTTTCAGCTACTGGACTATAGCGAGGTCAGTACCGCCGCTGATACGCTGTTGGCAGAGCAATTGACGTTGACCCACAAACTGGCCAGCATTCCCGTTTCGGTGTTCTATCAGCGGCCAGTGGCCAATCAGCGCATGTTGCGGTTCTGCTTTGCCAAGGATGAGGCAACTTTGCAGCAGGCAGCGGAAATCCTATGTCAACTTTAACCCTGAGTCTGATTCAAACAGCTACCTGCTGGCATGATCCCCAGCGGAATCACGCGCTATTTGCCGATTATTTTGCCCAGGTGCCGGAGGACTCACAGCTGGTGGTGCTGCCGGAAATGTTTACCTCTGGTTTTACCATGGCACCGGCCAGCGTGGCAGAGCCCATGGATGGCCCCAGCGTCAATTGGCTCATCGATAGCGCCGCCAGTCTGGACAAGGTCATCTGCGGCAGTCTGGTGATTGCGACCGATGCCGGCTATGTCAACAGATTTCTCTGGGTGCAGCCGAACGGTGAGCTGCACCATTACGACAAGCGCCATCTGTTTCGCATATCCGGTGAGCATCTGCATTATCAGGCGGGTGCCGAGCGGCCGATAATGGAGTTGTCGGGCTGGCGTATCCGCCCTTTTATTTGCTACGACCTGCGGTTTCCGGTTTGGCTGCGGAATCAGGATGACTATGATCTGTTATTGGGGGTTGCCAATTGGCCGGCGCTCCGGCAACCGCACTGGGATATGTTGCTGCGCGCTCGTGCCATCGAGAATCAGGCCTTTGTGGCGGCGGTGAATTGTCTGGGGGTTGACGGCAATGATGTCAGCTATGCGGGTGGCAGCTGTGCACTGGATCCACAGGGGACAGAGCTGCTGCAAGCCGGTGACCAACCGGGTGTACACAGCATCAGGCTGGACCTGTCGGCACTCACCGCCTGGCGGCAACAGTTTCCCGTCTACCAGGATGCCGACCACTTTGAGCTGAAGGATTAGTACTGATATGCCAGGGACAGTGAGCCGAACCTGATTCTGTGTGTCTGGCCGTAGAACTCCTTGCTGCGCACGTTGTACGCGTAACTCAGGCGCCAGTTGGCGAGCAGGAACACGCTACCCAGTTGCGCTTCCACCACCCAGGGTTTGCGCTTGACGCTGGCACTGTCACGCCTGGTGTTACCATCCAGAAATATATTGCGCGCCACCAGGCGTGCATCCGAACCCAGAAACAGGTACCAGCGCAGCTCAGGGGCAACCTTGTACCAGGCACTTTGCGGCAGGTTGGGACGCAAGCGCGGCGATACCCAGTCCTCATTCAGGCCACTACCCAGGCGCAGCATGAAACCGGCATTGGCATAGGTCATGACGTTGCCGACCGTCAGGCCGAGGTGCGGTAGCATATCCAGTGCCAAGCGCTCGCCCTGGCTCATGGGCAGCCCGCGCCATTGTCGTTCGAAACCAAAATTCAATGTCGCCTCGTTCTCCAACTGGTCATCCCAGCCGTTGGCGGGCTCTGATTTGATGTAGGCATGCAGACGCTGCTGGGTGCGGGCGGCGCCACTGGACGGGCCCACCAGCCCCAGGCTCAGGTGCCAGCTGTCGAAGTGGTACTGATGGGCCAGGGTTAGGTGCAGCGTGGTGTACAGGTAGCCGGCATAAGGACGATCCTGCGCTGGTGCTGGCGCAGCACTGATATCGTCCGGTGTATAAATTTCCTGTGCCAGCGACCAGGACAGCTGCAGTCGGGCCGCATCATG
>JBJHDG010000384.1:0-1938 GCA_050486425.1 Pseudomonadales bacterium
GCGCCAGCCCATCCAGACGCTGCTGCTGCCGGAGCAGCGCCGGGACACCCTGATGCAGCGCCTGCGCAATCTGGTGGCCCAGGGCCAACAGGCCTATTGGATCTGCACCCTGATCGAGGACTCGGATGTGCTGCAAGCCAGCGCTGCCGAGACCACCGCCGCGGAAATGCGCAGCGCCTTGCCCGACCTGCGCATTGGCTTGTTACACGGGCGCCTGCCGGCTGCCGAGAAAACAGCGGTAATGGCCGCTTTCAAAGCCGGTCAGCTGGATCTGCTGGTGGCGACCACGGTGGTGGAAGTGGGGGTGGATGTGCCCAATGCCACCACCATGGTGATCGAGAATCCGGAGCGGCTGGGGCTGGCCCAGCTGCACCAGCTGCGGGGCCGGGTGGGGCGGGGCCAACTGCAAAGTTACTGTCTGCTACTGTACAAAACCCCGCTCAGCGCCCAGGCCAAGGCACGCCTGCAACTCATGCAGCAGAGCCAGGACGGCTTCGCCCTGGCCGAGGCCGACCTGGCGCTGCGCGGCCCGGGTGATCTGCTGGGCACACGCCAGACCGGGGAGCGGGACTTCCGGGTGGCAGACCTGGGCCGGGACACGCCACTGCTGGCCAAGGCCCAGACCCTGGCCAGCCGGCTGCTGGCGGAGCCGGCGTTGGCACAGCAACTGCGCCAGTACTGGAGCTCGGCTCAGGGCAGTTACGCCCAGGTCTAGGCGCACTGCGGCATGACCGCACAGCCAGGCAGGCCCCAGCCCGGATTAAGACTTGATTGATGGCAAAAATAAGCAGACTCGGCAGTGCCGCCTATACTTTGTGCATCGGGTTAGCTGCCAACTGCCAACGGGTTCACTTATGCCACCAGTTCCATTGAAAGTTGTTCATCCTGCGCCTGCGGTAGCGCGAGTCCTGACCCTGGGTGATGATCAAGGCCAGCTGCATGTGCTGGCGCCCAACCATGCGCTACTGGATATCCTGGAAATCAGACGCACCTGTGGTCGTCAGCTCCGGCCCTTGGCACAGCAGCCAGCCAGTTTCGATTTGCAAAACCAACGCCCCCTGCTGGTGGACGAGGCCCTGCTCAGCGCAGAGGCCGTGCTGCTGCCCGGCCAGGATCTCACCGACAGCCTCAGTAATGCGGTGTTCAAGACCCAGATCCAGGGCGCCAGCCTGCAACCTGTTACCCGCCCCTTGGGACCGGAGCCGTCGGCGGCGCCCGCCAGCGAGGACCTGACCCGTATCAAGCTGAGCCTGGATCGCTTCACGGATCTGCGCCTGCGGCGACGCCTGGATGAAACCCTGCATATTCCGCCGTTGCCAGAGGCTGCCCGCCGCATCATGGCACTGCGCGCCGACCCCTTTTATGAAGTGAAGGATCTGGTGCGGATCATTGAAGCCGATCCTTCCCTGGCGAGCCGGATCCTGGGCTGGGCCAACTCTGCCTATTACGGCCTGCGCGAGCCGGTCACCCGGCTGCAGGATGCGGTGATGCGCGTGCTGGGGCCGAGCACGGTGCTGCGCCTGGCGCTGGCAGTGACCATGCACCAGCAGCTGCGGGTGCCCAAAGCCCAGGTCCAGGGACTGTCACCCTACTGGCTGGAAGCCATGTACTGCGCGGCCACCATGGAAGCCCTGGCCCATCAAACCAGTGGCAGCAGCCGACCGGATGCCGGGCTTGCCTACATGGCCGGGCTGCTGAGCAACTTCGGTACCCTGGTGATCGGCCATGTGTTCCCGCCCATCTACGGAAACATCTGCCTGTTGCAGGAAGCCAATATGCATCTGCCCGCCAGCTACCTGGACCAGCACTGCCTGGGTACCACCAGAGAAATGTTTGCCAGTGAGCTATTGCAGAACTGGTCGGTGCCGGAGGAGATCTGTGTGGCGGTGCGGCACCAACTGGTACCGGACTATCAAGGAGAGCACGGCCGCTATGTGC
>JBJHDG010000385.1:0-1937 GCA_050486425.1 Pseudomonadales bacterium
GTAACTGGCCAAAGCGGCACAGCCGCTTCCCAGGCGGCGGCCTGCCAATGAGCCTGATGACGATCCCCGGTCAGGCTGTGCAGGGCATCCGCCCTGGCCAGATACTGCAGTTGCTGTTTATCCAATCGGGCACGCCGCGCCAGATCCTGGCTGTTGCGAAAGGGTTGGGCTGCCTCGATGCGGGAACCAGCACTGGCAGACAGCCCTTTTACCAGGCGCAATCCCAGGCGCAGGCCGGCCTGTGCGGGCGTTGCACCTGGCAGCAGGCGGTGATCCCAATGGCTGTGTTGCACATCCACCGGCAGGATCTGCACCCCATGACGACGGGCGTCCTGCACCAGCTGGGACGGGCTGTAAAACCCCATGGGCTGGCTGTTCAGCAAACCGCAATAAAATGCGGCCGGGGCATGTCGCTTCAACCAGGCTGACACATAGCTCAGCAGGGCAAAGCTGGCAGCATGGCTTTCCGGAAAGCCATAGTCACCAAAGCCTTTGATCTGATTGAAAATGCGCTGGGCGAACTCAGTTGCAATGCCCCGCGCCTGCATACCCTGGATCAATTTCTGCTCAAAAGGCGCCAACCCGCCGCGGCGCTGCCAGGCGGCCATGGCACGCCGCAACTGGTCGGCTTCACCGGCACTGAACCCGGCCGCCACCATGGCCAGCTCGATAACCTGTTCCTGAAAAATCGGAATCCCCAGGGTGCGCTCCAGCACATGGCGGACCTGCGCATTGGCATATTCCACGGGTTCCAGCCCCTGCCGCCGCCGCAGATAGGGATGCACCATGTCACCCTGGATGGGGCCGGGGCGGACGATGGCAACCTGAATCACCAGATCATAAAAACAGGCCGGGCGCAGTCGGGGCAGCATGCTCATCTGGGCCCGGGACTCCACCTGGAACACACCGATGCTGTCGGCCTGCTGCAGCATCTGGTAGGTGGCGGCATCCTCTGCCGGGATATCTGCCAGCTGCAGCGGCCGGCCCAGCAGGGCACTTTGGTAACTCAGGGCTTTACGGATGGCACTGAGCATGCCCAGGGCCAACACATCCACTTTCAACAGCCCCAGGGCCTCCAGATCATCCTTGTTCCATTGGATCAGGGTCCGTGTGGGTGCCGTGCCTGCTGCATGAGGGGCATTTTCGATGGGTACCAGTTGCGACAGCGGCCCCTGGGAGATCACAAAGCCACCCACATGCTGGGAAAGGTGGCGGGGAAAGCCCAGGATCTGCCGCACCAGGCGCAAAAACAGCCGTAGCAGCGCCGGATCCGGTGTCAGCCCCAGCGCCTGCGCCTGATCCAGCAGGGCTGCCTCCTGATCCCACCAGGCCAGGGATTTGGCCAGCTTATCCAGCAGCGCCGGCGCCAGTCCCAGGGCCTTGCCCACATCCCGCACCGCACTGCGGCGTCGGTAGGTGATCAGGGTGGCGGCCAGGGCGGCCCGATCCCGGCCATAACGCCGGTAGATGTACTGGATCACCTCCTCGCGCCGTTCGTGTTCGAAATCCACATCGATATCAGGTGGTTCATGGCGTTCCTTGGAAATAAAGCGCTCAAACAGCACTCGCATCCGGGCTGGATCCACCTCGGTGATACCCAGGCAATAACAGACGGCGGAGTTGGCGGCAGAGCCCCGTCCCTGACAGAGAATTCCCCGGCTGCGGGCAAAGCGCACCAGATCATGCACGGTGAGGAAGTAGTGTTCGTAGTTGAGCTCGGCAGTCAGGGCCAGCTCTTTGTGCAGCAGCGCCTGCACCTGGGTGCTGCAGCCATCCGGCCAGCGCTGACGGGCACCGGCCCAGGTCAGCGCCGCCAAATGGGCACTGGCGGTAATACCGGGGGGCACCAGATCCCTGGGGTACTCATAACGCAGCTCATCCAGGGAAAACTGACAACGCGCCAGAATCTGCAGGCTTTCTGCCAGCGCGGCGGCCGG
>JBJHDG010000386.1:0-1918 GCA_050486425.1 Pseudomonadales bacterium
CCCATGACCTGGGGATCAGGTTGGGGGTGGATCTGCTGCTGGGCCACTGCAGTTGGCATGCAGCCTTGTTTCAGTCGGCCCTGGGTGGGAGAGACGCGCAGCAGGAGTCGGCGCAGCGTTTTATCTGGCACCCGGATCCTTATCAGGATGCTGCAGCCGGCTTGCGCTTTGCGCCGGCCTCCGGCCGCTTGGGTGCATATGCCTATGTGCAAAGCCCCTGGCAGCCGAAGCTGAATTTCGGGTTTGCCCAGCCCAGTGCGGCCTATCAGCTGCCGCCGGATGCACCCGGCCCTGCGGCGAACCGGGCTGCATTGTTGGCCAGCCTGGCGTATTGGTTCGAGTTGGGTGTGGATGCGGTGCGGGTGCTGGATCCCGCCGAGCTGATTGCCGCGGATACGGCCGCCTTGGCGCAGCGTCAGTTCTGGCAGGAGATCAGTGGTTGGGTGGCGACGCAGTATCCGGAGCGGGCCCTGCTGTCACGCTGGGGCCTGCCGGAGCTGGCCACGGATGCCGGCTTCCACATGGATTTGGCGGCGGGCCGGCCTGATGGCGTGCGCGAGCTGTTGCGGGTGGCGCTGGCCAGTGGGGATTACCGGCCATTCTGGCAGGCCCTGCAGTTTCAACAGGCCAGGCTCAGGCCAGGTACCTATCTGGCTGTACCCAGCGGTGGGCCTTTGCTGGGGCGGTTACAAACGGGTGAGCTGGGGGATGCCCAGCTACGCCTGCTGCACCTGTTGCTGCTGACCCTGCCCGGTATTCCCTGGCTCTATTATGGCGAGGAGTTAGGGCTGAGCCAGTTGCAACAGGCGGACGCACCCGGTGGCCCCCTGCGGGGTGCGGGCGCCCGGGGTACCATGGATTGGGCGCTGGCAAACGCCATGCAACACAATACCGGGTCCGGACTTTGGCAGCTGTTGGAGCGTCTGCTCTACCTCTGCGGGACGGAGGCGGACCTGGCGCCGGAGGCGCCGCTACAGCTGGTACAGGCCCAGCCACCCTTGCTGTATAGACGTGGACAGCACCTTTGGCTGGCGTTGAATCCCGGACCCGCAGCCAAGCTGCAGCTGCCGCCGCTGGGTGATGTGGCGCCGGTACTGCAGGAGCATGCCCAGTTGCAGGCGGGTCCCCAGGGCTGGTCAGTACGCCTGGGCGCCTGGGGCTTCGGCATCTACAGTGCCCGCTAGGTAGCATCCGCCGCCTGATGCCAGGCGCTGAACGCGGCAATTCAGCGGGATACTGTTTACAATCCGCAGCCTATGTCGGTGACTGCTTCCCCATCTGTTTCTCTGTGCCTGCTCCAGGCCGATCATCTGGCCTGTGAGCGGGATGGGCGTGAGCTGTTTTCCGGCTTGGCGCTGCACTTGGAGCCAGGTGCGCTGGTGGAGCTGCAGGGTCCCAATGGCAGCGGCAAGACCACTTTGCTGCGCGGGCTGGCCGGATTGCACACTGATCTCACAGGGACCTTGCAGTTGCATGCAGCCTTGCTCTATCAAGGCCATAAGGCGGGCATCAATGGCCTGCTGTCACCGCGGGAAAATCTGGCTTGGTATGCGGCGTTGCAGGGATTGATGGCCTCGCCAGCGGTACTGGATCAGGCGCTGGTCAAGATGGGGTTGGCTGGCTACGAGGACAGTCCCTGCCAGCAGCTTTCGGCTGGCCAGCAGCGGCGGGTGCTGCTGGCGCGGCTGGCGCTGAACCTGGCACCGGCGGGCGCGCTCCTGTGGCTACTGGATGAACCCCTGACTGCACTGGACACCGCGGGCATCAGCCTGTTACAGGCGTTGTTGCTGGCCCGGGTGGCTAGCGGAGGCGCTGTCATCTGCGCCACCCATCAGAGCCTGAGCCTGACCAGCGCTCGTATTTTGCGCTTGGGATTGCATTGATGACGGCTGAGTTGAGCGTTTCCATCCAGTCACCG
>JBJHDG010000387.1:0-1909 GCA_050486425.1 Pseudomonadales bacterium
AGTGAGCACCTTAAGGCCAAGGGCGTGGCCAGGGCGCTGGTGACGGCACCGGCCAAGGGCAGCCTGAAAGACATCGTCGCCGGTATCAACTGGCAGGATTTGTCCGCCGATGACCGCATTATCGGGCTCGCCAGTTGCACCACCAATGCCATCGTGCCGGTGCTCAAAGCCATGGAGGACGAGTTCGGCATTGTCAGCGGCCATATGGAAACCGTGCATGCCTACACGGCCGACCAGAACCTGATTGATAACTTTCATAAGAAGTCCCGCCGCGGCCGGGCGGCACCGTTGAACATGGTGATTACCGAAACCGGCGCATCCAAGGCGGTGACCAAACTGTTGCCGTCTCTGGAAGGCAAACTCACCGGTAACGCCATCCGGGTGCCCACACCGAATGTTTCCCTGGCCATCCTGAACCTGAACCTGGGGCGGGAGACCAGTTTGGAGGAGGTGAACAATTTCCTGCGCCATGCCTCCATGTTCTCGGCGCAGCAGGCCCAGATCGACTTCACCACCTCCCCGGAAGTGGTGTCCTCCGACTTTGTGGGCAATCGTCATGCCTGCATCGTGGACGGTGGCGCCACTATCGTGAAGGGTGATCGTGCCGTGCTTTATGTGTGGTACGACAATGAATTTGGCTATTCCTGCCAGGTGGTGCGGGTGGTGCAGAAGTGGGCCGGGATCAAGTACCCGTCGGTACCGGCGGATCTGATTGATAACAATCTAGGCTGAGTTACTGCTGATGGCGGGCGGTCCTGTGGCTGCCCCTTAGTGGCAAAGCCGGGGCCTGATCTCTATAATTGCCGCGGCTTTTTTTGTGACCGGCAGTTGCCCCCGGTAGCCGGCCCAGTCACCACCAGCGCGTGCAACCTTTTGGTTGCATTTGCTTTTTTGCTCCAGGCTCAAGTATTAGGGTGTCGTCCAGGCGGGTTTCGCTGCGGCTGATGCCATAAACCTACATTTACTGGTTGAATCTTGCGCAGATGATCAAAATTAAGAAGGGCTTGAACTTGCCGCTGGCCGGCGCGCCGCAGCAGCGGATTGAACAGGGGCGGCCGGTACGCCGGGTTGCTGTGCTGGGTCAGGACTATGTCGGCATGCGGCCGACCATGGCGGTGGCCGAGGGCGATCAGGTAAAACTGGGCCAGGTACTGTTCACCGACAAAAAGAATGAAGGCGTGAGCTTTACCGCACCAGCGGCAGGGCGCATCACCAGCATTCACCGCGGCCCCCGGCGTGTGTTGTTGAGTGTGGTGATCGAGGTTGAGGGCGATGCCCAGGTAACGTTTGCCAGTCATGCGCCAGCGGCCCTGGGCCAACTGAGCAGGGCCCAGGTGGTGGAGCAGCTGGTGGCCAGCGGCCTCTGGACTGCGCTGCGCACCCGTCCATTCAGCCGCATTCCCCGCATCGACAGCCAGCCCAACTCCATTTTTGTGACCGCCATGGACACCAACCCCCTGGCCGCAGATCCGGCGGTGGTACTGGCTGAGCACCAGGAGGCCTTCGCGCAGGGATTACTGCTGCTGGGCAAGCTCACCGAAGGCGCCGTGCATCTGTGTTGTGCGCCCGGCGCTGAGATTCCCGGTGCCGACCAACCCAAGGTGCAGCGCCATGATTTTGCCGGTATTCATCCGGCTGGTCTGGCGGGTACTCATATCCACTTTATCGATCCTGTCAGCGCCAATAAGACGGTCTGGTATATCAATTACCAGGACGTTGTTGCCATGGGCAAGCTGTTCACCAGCGGTGAGCTGTGGGTGGAGCGGGTGATTGCCCTGGGTGGCCCGGGTGTGAAACAGCCGCGTTTGCTGCGCACCCGACTCGGTGCCAGCACCGAGGAGTTGGTGGCGGGCGAATTGGTCGAAGGCGAACAGCGTGTGATTTCCGGTTCCGTGCTGGCCGGCAGCAG
>JBJHDG010000388.1:0-1907 GCA_050486425.1 Pseudomonadales bacterium
ACCATCGGCCGCGCCATGTACTTCACCAGCGTCACCATCATTGCCGGCTTCTCGCTGTTGGTGTTCTCGAACTTTGTGCCCACCATTTACTTCGGTATTTTCGCCGCCCTGGCCATGGGCCTGGCACTGCTGGCCAACCTCAGCCTGTTACCCAGCCTGCTGATTGCCACCTATCCCAACCAACGCCCGCACGCGGATTGACCAGGAGCCCTTATGCGACCCGTTGCCCTACTGCTGCGCCAATGGCCCCAACCCGAGCACCAGGCATTGGCGGCATTCTGTGAAACCCGGCTGCTGATGCCGGGCGCGGATGTGCAGGCGGACTTCTTTCGCGACTTCAACAAGGACGTGAGCATCCTGTGCAGCAGTCTGCTGGATACCCTGGATACCGCACTGCTGGAGGCACTGCCCAACCTGCGCCTGGTGGCGCACCTGGGACAATGGCAAGGCGACAGCGCGCTGCTGGAAGCCCGAGGCATTCAGCTATTGGACAGCGGCGACGCCGGCATGGATGAAGCCGCCGACTTTGCCCTCACCCAAATCCTGGTGGCACGACGCCGCTTCGGCCTGCCACTGCTGGAAACCGGCGCCAAGCGCACCCTGGATCAGGGCCTGGGCAGCAGCGTGCGTGGTATCTGTCTGGGATTGCTGGGCTTTGACGCCGCTGCCGCCGCCCTGGCCCAGCGCGCGCAAGCACTCCAGATGCAGGTATGTTGCTGGACGCCGGCGGATAACCAGCTCCCCACCGGCATCACCCGCCTGGCGACCAGAGAAGCCCTGGCCCGGCAGGCCGATGCCATCAGCCTGCATCAGGGCGTTAGTACAAGCCCAGCACCGGTGGTGGACGATATCTTTCTCGCCGCCTGCAAAACCGATGCGGTGCTGGTCAATATCACCGACAGCCGCCTGATCAATGAAGAAGCGCTGGTGCATCACCTGCGGGATTATGGCTTGGGCGCGGCGGCGCTGGATGTGTGTGAAGATCCGGCGCTGCTGGCGGGCTGCCCGAATTTGGTGGTGACGGAGCGGTTGGCGACGAATACGGCGCAGGCGAGAACAGCGATGGCGCAGGTGTTGGTGCAGGGGATTCAAAGGTATGTGGCTACCGCCGAGGCAAGCTGATGGCCAATACGGTAAGGTTCTGGCGGCCGCATCGGCCAGCGTCCTGCACAGCCGGATAAGGGCGAGGCGCTCCTGCATCCGCATTCATCCTTATTCCGATGCTCCCAGAAACCACCGCTATCTGACTAATGACAGACGCGGCTATATCCGGAATCTTTCCTGATATTCGTCGGTAATTTTCCGCATATCGCGCATGCCCCCACTCATGATTGACCCGATCCAACAATATTCTGACGGTTAGCCTGTTGAATAAAATGGGTTTTTGATAGAAATTGCAGGGGATGCGGAGTGCACACCAATTAAGAAGCCGGGTAATATGCGGAATGATTCCGGTGTGTTATGCGGAATAATTTCGTGTTGATACACGGAAATATTCCGCCTAATTGCTGTTAGAGCGCGCCGCAATCGCATGCATCCACTAAGGATTTCAACCATAGCCTCAGTAGTCTGATCAGGTCTCGGGTACTTGCATATGGAGCCAACCAATGACCAAAACGTCTTTTTCAAGTATAGACCGATCACCACTAACGCCGCAAAGAAGCGCATTAAGGAATACTTCTGCAGGAATACTCTATGGTACGCACAGCCTGGCTGTCTAAATGACCCATTCGACTGCGCGCCTGTAGTGACCGTAGACGGAGTCGCTAACCCACACTTCAGTCGACAGTTTTTCCAGGCAATACATGACAACACCGCTGTCCTTTCGATGTCGAAGAATCCACTTAGTGTCCAGCAGTGGTCATATTACGCGGAGGAGCACAGGGGCGTCTGCCTCGGCATCAATA
>JBJHDG010000389.1:0-1900 GCA_050486425.1 Pseudomonadales bacterium
CGAATCACATGAAATTCATCGGAGATGCCGTTGCCACCGTGCATATCCCGTGCGACGCGGGCAATGTCCAGGGCCTTGCCACAATTGTTGCGCTTCATCAGGGAAATGTTTTCCACCGCCAAGCGATCTTCATCCATGAGCCGCCCCATGCGCAAACAAGCCTGCAGACCCAGCACAATCTCGGTTTGCATATCCACCAGTTTTTTCTGGATCAGCTGATTTGCCGCCAGCGGCCGACCAAACTGTTTGCGCTCCAGGGTGTAGGTACGTGCGGCGTGCCAGCAGAATTCCGCGGCCCCCATCACGCCCCAGGCGATGCCATATCGCGCCCGGTTCAGGCAGCCAAAGGGCCCACTCAGCCCTTTCACGTTGGGCAGCAGGGCATCTTCGGGTACATGGACGTTGTCCAGTACGATCTCACCCGTGATGGAGGCCCGCAGGCTCATCTTGCCCTTGATGGTGGGGGTGCTGAAACCGGCCGCACCCCGCTCCACCACGAATCCCCTGATTACCCCATCGAGCTTGGCCCAAACCACCGCCAGGTCCGCGATAGGCGCGTTGGTGATCCACATTTTGGCGCCATTGAGCAGATAGCCATCCGCCACTTTTTCGGCGCGCGTGATCATGCCACCGGGGTCCGAACCATGATCCGGTTCGGTAAGGCCGAAACAGCCCACCCATTCACCGCTGGCCAGCTTCGGCAGATATTTCATGTGCTGGGCTTCAGTGCCATAGGCGTAGATGGGGTGCATGACCAGCGAGGACTGCACGCTCATGGCTGAGCGGTAGCCAGAGTCGACCCGCTCCACCTCTCGGGCCATCAAGCCATAAGCCACATAATTGGCTTCCGCGCCACCATACTGGGCTGGCAGGGTCGCACCCAACATGCCCAGCGCACCCAGCTCACTCATGATTTCCCGGTCAAAGCGCTCCTCCCGGGTGGCACTGATCACCCTGGGCAACAGTTTCTGCTGGGCATAGTCCCTGGCAGTATCGCGTATCAGGCGTTCTTCATCAGTCAGTTGCTCATCCAGCAACAAGGGGTCTTCCCAGGAAAAACTGGCGCGGTCACTGCTCATGCACGGACTCTCATCTATTGGAGTGATGGGGTACCTGCCCCTAGGCAGGGAGTGAAGGCTAATGCACCAGCCGGCCTATCGCAATTCCCGCTGCAACTGGCACCGGGCCGGGGATTGCAGCAGGCCGCCGCTGGTCTGGGCGCAGACAACTGGGTAGACTCGCGCCTCCCAGAAGAACCACAGAGGACAACCCGGCATGGCATTGGATCAGGACACCTTGGGGCAGCTGCTGGACACCATCCAGAGCTTTGTCAGCGACCGGCTGCGGCCACTGGAAATCCAGGTCGCCCGGGAAGATCGTATCCCGCCGGAAATCGTGCAGGAGATGCGCGATCTGGGCCTGTTCGGCTTGACCATTCCAGAGGCCTATGGCGGCCTTGGGCTGAACACCGAGGAGGAGATGCTGGTGGCCATGGAGCTGGGACGCACTTCCCCGGCTTTCCGCTCCGTAATCGGTACCAATAACGGCATTGGTTCCCAAGGGCTGGTGATGGATGGTACCGAAGCACAGAAGTCCCATTACCTGCCGAAACTGGCCACCGGAGAAATCATCGGCAGCTTCGCCCTCACGGAGCCTGATGCAGGCTCTGATGCCGGCTCCCTGGTTACCTCCGCCAAGCCCCAGGGTGATGGCTACCTGCTCAATGGCACCAAGCGCTTCATTACCAACGCGCCTCACGCCCAGTTATTTACTGTCTTTGCCCGTACCGGCGGCACCGAACTGGGCTCCAAAGGCGTGACTGCCTTTGTGGTGGATGCCAGCAGCCCAGGCATCAGCCTGGGTCAGCCCTACCGCAAGATGGGCCAGCAAGGTGCCCATG
>JBJHDG010000390.1:0-1892 GCA_050486425.1 Pseudomonadales bacterium
GGCCAGGCCAATGCCTTGCTGCTGGAAGGCGCCATGCCCATGGATGTGGATCGGGTGCTGCAACAGTTCGGGTTTCGCATGGGGCCTTTTGCCATGGCGGATCTGGCGGGCCTGGATCTGGGTTGGAACCCGGCCAAATCCAAAGGCGAAAGCCTGCGTGATCTGCTTTGCGAAGCCGGTCGCCGTGGGCAGAAAACCGGCGCCGGTTATTACGACTATGATGCCGAGCGCAATGCCTCACCCTCGGCGCAAGTGCAGGAAATTATTGAGCAATTCGTGCGCAAGCAAGGGCGGCAGGCACGCACCTTGAACGATGACGAAATTCTGGCGCGGCTGCTGTATCCCATGATCAATGAAGCAGCCAAGATTCTTGAAGAAGGCAAAGCCAATCGTGCCTCCGATGTGGATGTGGTTTGGCTGCACGGCTACCGCTGGCCGGCCAACACCGGTGGCCCCATGTTTTATGCCGACCAGGTGGGGCTGGCGAATATTGTCGCCACCCTGGAAACCTTTGCTGCCACCCAGCCCAATCTGGCGCCGGCGGCATTGCTGCGCAAACTGGCGGCAGCGGGCGGCCGCTTTACGGCCTAAGGTGGGTTGGTGACAATGTCCGCGCGTGTATGCCCCTTAATGGCATTGTTGGTCCTGCTGGCGCTGCCGGGTTGTGGCAGCGACGGTCAGCAGGTCAACCGTGGTCAACCGGCAACCGTGGAAGAAGTGGCGCAGCGCCGTGGCGCGCTGGTGGATCAGGTGGTGTTTGCCCAGGAGTCCGACCTGGGCAAGGTGTCCGAGTTGATTCACGGCGGCAGTCATCAGTTGTTCGCGCAGGGCATCAGCAACGTCACTGTGTTTCGCCGCATTCGCGAATCTGAGCGCATTGATTACAGCCCCGCCTATGGCTCTTCAGCAGAACTCACCATCAATCCTGCCGGTCCCAGATTCAATGATGGACGCCTCAATCCCTTCCACGACCGGCAGATGCGGGAAGCCCTGAACTGGTTGCTTGATCGTCGGCATGTGGCGGAAGAGCTCTATGGTGGTTTGGCGACGCCGCGCTATCTGCCGGTGAACACCATCTTCCCGGATTATGCACGCCTGGCCGATGTGGCTCGCACCCTGGAACTGCAATATGGACATGATCCGGCGCGCGCGGCGCGGGTAATCGATGCGCGCATGACCGCCCTGGGTGCGGAGCGCGTGCAGGGCCGCTGGCACCATGAAGGGCAGCCGGTGCGCATCAGCATCCTGATCCGCGTGGATGATGAGCGGCGTCGGGTGGGTGATTATCTGGGCAACCTGTTGGAGGAATTGGGTTTTGCCGTGGAGCGCATGTACCGCGCGCCGGATGAAGCATCCCGCATTTGGATTGCCGGTGATCCCCGTGCCGGTCGTTGGCATATCTACACCGGTGGTTGGGCCTCAACGTTGATCAACCGGGATCTGGCGGAAAACTTCGCCTACTTCTACACGCCCTTGGGTCGCCCTGAGCCCTTGTGGCAGGTGTATGAGCCGGCGCCGGAATTACAGCAAGTGGCGGAGCGGCTGCAGCGCCGGGATTACAGCACCTGGGCCGAGCGCCAGGCGCTGATGACCCAGGGACTGCATCTGGCCATGAAGGATTCCGTGCGCATCTGGTTGGTGGATGTGCTCAATGTGCTGCCACGCAGTGCGGATGTTTCCCTCACCACGGATCTGGCAGCCGGTATCGCTGGTTCTTCCATGTGGCCCTATACGTTGCGTTACAAAGAGCGACTGGGCGGCTCTGTGGTGATTGGGCTGCCGGTGCTGCTGACTGAGCCCTGGAATCAGGTGGCAGGCACCAATTGGTTATTCGATCGCATGATGATACGCGGGTTGTCTGATGCCACTCTGATCCCGGATCCGTATACAGG
>JBJHDG010000391.1:0-1891 GCA_050486425.1 Pseudomonadales bacterium
GGGCAGCATCCACCTCGACCGAATTCCCGCTCGTAACACCCCCGCCGGTTTGCAAAGCCCCCCTGGCATGATATATATCACGCCAATCCGTATAACCACTTACTTCTGGTGTTGGTGCGAGGCACGAGGTGGGCGTAGATAAACGCCACCCGCCGACAGAACAACAAAGGGGAATTCGCACCGGGCCCGCAAGGGCCACCAGGCATCGTTTCGTAACGGGCAATCCGGTACAACGGTTGTCGCCAGCCGCAGGCATTGCCTGCGCGCCGGTGGTTTGGCTGGACGGCCTACTTTATTGATCAAGGATTAATGAGGTATGGCGCTAATTATCATCTTGGCCATCTTGATGGTCGCCTCCGTCCTGTTTCACCTGCTTTCACCCTGGAAGTTCACCGAAATTGCCTCGGATTGGGGCGCCATGGACACCATGTTCAATATTTCCATGGCAGTGACTGGCCTGGTGTTTGTGCTGGTGACCTCATTCATGATTTACGCCCTGTACAAATACCGGCATCGGGAAGGTCACAAGGCGGAATTTGAGCCTGATGATAAGCGTCTGGAATGGTGGCTCACCGGCCTGACTACTCTGGGTATCGTGATTCTGCTGGCGCCCGGCCTGGTGGTTTACAACAGGTTTGTGCAGGTGCCTGAGGAAGCCATTGAAATCGAAGTGGTGGGCGAACAATGGCAGTTCAGTTTCCGCTATCCGGGGGCGGATGGTCGTCTGGGCATCGCGGATGTTCGCCACATGAGTTTTGATAATCCCTTCGGTCTGGATCCGGATGACCCTGCCGGGCGGGATGACATTCTGGTGCGCGGCAATGCCCTGCATCTACCCAAGGACCAGCCGGTAAAGCTGCTGCTACGTTCCAAGGATGTGTTGCACAGCGTGTTCGTGCCGCAGTTTCGCGCCAAGATGGACATGGTGCCCGGCATGGTGACCCATTTTTGGCTGACGCCCACCCGTGCCGGTGAATACGAAATTCTCTGCTCCCAGCACTGTGGCGTCGGCCATTTCAATATGCGTGCCAACGTGGTGGTGCTGCCTCAGGCCGAATTTGATGCCTGGCTGGCGCAGCAGCAGACCTTTGGTGACGCCCTGGCGCAAATTGCGGATCGTGATGAAGATCCTGCCGTCACCGCCGGCCGCGCCCTGGCAGATTCCCAGGGCTGCTTTGCCTGTCACAGCATGGATGGCAGTCGACGTATCGGCCCGACCTGGGCCGGACTCTATGGCAGCGACGTCAGGTTGACCGATGGCAGCACCGTGCTGGCAGATGCTGCCTATATCAAGCGCTCCATTGTTGATCCCAACGCACAAATTACTCAGGGCTATGCCCCCGTGATGATGGCCTACAGGTTCACGGATACGGAGCTGGATGCGCTGGTTGCCTTTATCGCCAGCCTGGCGGATGCGGAGGCTGCCGCGCCGCCATCGGAGCCATCACCGCCAGCATCTGAAGCGACCGAACCCACGGCCGCGCTGGGACGCCAGGTCAGCGAAAACAATGCCTGCTTTGCCTGCCACAGTGTGGATGGCAGCCCCAGTGTTGGGCCGACCTGGAAAGGTTTGTATGGCAAGGAGGTAACGCTGGCTGATGGTAGTTCGGTGATTGCGGATGCCGCCTATATCGCGCTGTCGATTACTGATCCCGCCGCGCAGCTGACCGCAGGCTACCCACCGGTCATGCCGCCGGCCAATTTATCAGACACAGAGATTGAAGCCGTGATCGCCTATATTCGGGAGTTGAGCCATGACTGATGCCCATGACCATGAACCTCAGACGTTCATTACCAAGTACGTCTGGAGCCAGGACCACAAGGTCATTGCTATTCAGTATTCCCTGACGGCGATCTTCGTTGGCTTTGTGGCGCTGGTATTGTCCGGCCT
>JBJHDG010000392.1:0-1889 GCA_050486425.1 Pseudomonadales bacterium
ACCCGGTTGCGCGCGCCCGTGGTGGATGCCGTGTTTGCCGGCGCCATGACCGGCCATGGCGCCGAGATCAATGATTTCATTCCCTCGGTGTTCGTGCAGCCGGGGCCAGCGGTGGTGGCAGCAGCACTGGGCGTGGCGGAAGTCACCGGGGTCAGCTTCGATGCCATGTTGCGCGCCATGGTGGCGGGCTACGAGCTGGCGGCGCGGGTGCCGTTGGCGCTGGGCAACAACAACCTGCGCCGTGCCGGCATTGCCAGCCATGGCGTGGGCCCCTGCTTCGGTGCGGCGGCCGCTGCCGCAGCGCTGCTGCGCTTGCCGGCGCCGCGCATGGCCGATGTGCTGAGCCTGACGGCGCAGCAGGCGTCCGGCTCCTGGCAGTGGCTGTTGGATGTGGCCCATATCGAAAAGGCCTTTGTGTTCGCCGGCCTGGGTGCGCGCAACGGTGTGCAGTCCGCGCTATTGGTGCAGGCCGGCTTTCGCGGTGTGCCGGATGTGCTGGATCGGCCGGACACCTGGTTTACCGGCAAAGCGTTCAGCAACTCGCAGGGTGATGGCAAGCTGACGGCGCTGGTGGATGGTTTGGGCAGCCGCAGCGCGCTGCCCAAGGTGGCATACAAACGCTATCCCGTGGGCGGCCCCACCCAGCCGGCAGTGGAAGCGTTGCTGGCACTGGTTGCCGAGGTTAAAGCGCAGGATGTGGCGCAGGTGCAGATTGCCATGCCCGGGCGCTGGGAAGCCTTCCGCGATGCTGAGATGCCGGCCCTGAACCTGCGTTATCTCAGCGCCATCATCCTGCTGGATGGCCACCTCGACTTTGTGGCGGCGCAGTCACTGACGCGCATGCACAACGACGCCGCCGTGGCCGCGCTGATGGCGCGGGTGGATGTGTGCCACGACCCGGCGCAGGAGTCCGGCCCCGGCGAAGCGCGCACGGAATCCGCGCGCGTGACCATCCGACGCATCGACGGCAGCGAACTGACCCGGTTTGTGCCGCACGTGGTGGGTTTTCCATCGCATCCGATGCCGGCGGAGATGGTGGTGGAGAAGGCGCTTGGGTTGGTGGTGCCGAGGTTGGGGGCGGAGCGGGCTGAGAAGTTGGTGCGAGGGTGTTTGGGGGAGGAAGTGGTTGAGGTTGGGGCGTTGATCGGGTTGGTGGGGGGAGCGGCTGGATCCCGCAGATCTCGATGATAGACCAGCATAACGCGCCCATTACGTGAGCCAGCGGGCACGATAAAATTCCGGCAGTACCACCCAGGTGCCTACCTGTGAAGGATGCTGAATATCCGTATGCCCTTCTGCGCTCTATATGCATAGAAAATTCAGTATTTGTATACGTGTAGCCAGAATCATGCCTAGTTGTCACGGCCTTTCTATACCTATGGATAGCCGGTGGCCTCATGCGGATCCGTCGCTCCGGACATCGGCGCGCTGCAGTCAGCTGACGTGTTGCAGCTGCCGAAACAATGCCCATATCTCAAGCTCGCGCGCTGGGCCGCGCACTAACCTCGGCCCGCCAACGCGCCAGATTGGCAAGCGCCGGATCCGGTGGCAATCCCACCAGCTCCTCCGCAAAGTCGATCACGCACAGCGCAGTAATATCGGCAATGCTAAATGCGTCGCCCGCCATAAAGGCCTGCCCGGCCATCTGGCGATCCAGGCGTTGGTAGTAGCGCTGCACATTGGCATCGGCTTGCGCTTTGGCGGCCAGGATGGGTGCCGCGCGGTCACCCAACATGCGCGCCACCACCGGGCCGCTCGGCGCCGTCACCTTGCCGTCGGCATGGAGCGCGGCGACACCGTCCGGCGTCGTCATCACCAGGTCGGCGCTTTCGCCCTCGCGCACCATTTCGACCGCGCGGCTCGGCGGGCCGAACGCCATCGCGATGGCG
>JBJHDG010000393.1:0-1888 GCA_050486425.1 Pseudomonadales bacterium
CCACACCACCGTGCGCTCTGGCTGGACGAACGCTGGGTCATCGTCACCAGCTCTCGGGATGTCAGCGGCAGGGTGCTGGCAGAGCGTGCCCAGCAGCGCATGAGCCGTCTGTACCAGACCTTGAGCGCAGTGAACGAAGCCATCATGCGGGCAGATTCTCAGCAGCAACTCTTCGATCAGGTGTGCGAGATCATCGTGAAGCAGGGTGGCTTCCCCAGCGCAGCCATATTGCTGGATCTGGATCATGGGCCTGATCTGGAAGTGGTGAGCATTGCCGGCGCTGGGCGCAAACATCAACGCTTCGCCTTGGTCTCAGTTGTCCCGCTCTCGGTGGATGGCGGCGGCATCACCGGCGTTGCCTTTCGCACCCTGCTGCCTTGTGTCAGCGCCGACTTCCAACATGATCCACGCACCCAACCCTGGCATGAAGTGGCTAAACAAATGCAACTGCGCGCTGCGGCGGCGGTTCCAATGCTCAGGGAACATGCGGCGGCCGGCGTACTCTTCATCAGCTCCGATGACAAGCGTGCCTTTGATACGGAAACACTGGAGCTCCTGCAGCGCCTTGCCCAGAACCTGTCGTTTGCCATGCATAACTTTGCGCGGGAAACCGAACGGGCACAGGCCCAGGAACGCATCCGTTACCTGGCCACTCACGATGAACTCACCGGCTTGCCCAATCGCACCCTGTTCAGCGAGCTGCTGAACATGGGGCTGCGCACCGCCTCCCGCCATGAGCGCAATCTGGCCGTGATGTTCATCGACCTGGACAGATTTAAGCTGGTGAACGATACCCTGGGTCATGATGCCGGTGATCAGCTCTTGAAAGTAATGGCGCAGCGCCTACGCACTACGCTGCGCACCAGCGACACCTTGGCGCGCCTGGGCGGTGATGAATTCGTCATCCTGCTGCAGGATATTCAGGACGAAGACAGCATTGCCACGGTGGCGCGCAAACTGCTGGACACGGTGCTGGAACCCATTGTGGTGATGGGCCAGGAATGCCGTGTCACCACCAGCATCGGCATCAGCCTGTTCCCCGCACATGGCAGCGATGAGCAAACCTTGATGAAAAATGCCGATACCGCCATGTATCTGGCCAAGGAACAGGGCAAGAATACCTTTGAGTTCTATCGCGCCGGTGTACAGACCCAATCCATCGAGCGCCTGGCATTGGAAGCGGCCCTGCGTACTGCACTTGGCAACAATGAATTTGAGCTGCACTACCAGGCGAAACTGGATCTGCAGCGCAATATGGTCTGCGGTGTGGAAGCCTTGATCCGTTGGCACCATCCGGAACTGGGCATGGTACCGCCCAATCATTTCATCCCGCTGAGCGAGGAAACCGGCGCTATTATCGCCATTGGCCGCTGGGTGTTGCGTACTGCCTGCGCCCAGAACATGGCCTGGCAACGTCAGGGCCTGCCCCCCATCAGTGTGGCGGTGAATATCTCTGCGCGCCAATTCACGGATCCGGATCTGGTACAGGACATCACTGACGTGCTGGCAGAAACCGGCATGCCGGCACACCTGCTGGAACTGGAGCTGACCGAAAGCATGGTGATGTTGAATCCGGCCCGGGCCGTGGAGACACTAAAAGCCATCAAGGCCATGGGCGTGCGCATTGCCCTGGATGATTTCGGGGTTGGCTATTCCTCCCTGGCACAGATCAAAGGTTTTCCCATCGACACCCTGAAGGTGGACAGGTCCTTTATCCGCAACCTGCCGGAAAGCACCCAGGACCGAGCCATCACCGAAGCCTTCGTCAATATGGCCAAAACCCTCAGCCTGACCGTGGTGGCCGAGGGCGTGGAAACCCAGGCCCAGGAAGGTTTCCTGCGGGATATCGCCTGCGACGCCTCCCAGGGCTTTTATTTCAGCAAGCCGG
>JBJHDG010000394.1:0-1878 GCA_050486425.1 Pseudomonadales bacterium
CAGTTGCGCACGTCGCACGCCACCCTCTGTCAGCGGCAACGGCACCAGCTCGCCGCGCGCAAGTTCATCAGCAATATGCAGGCGTGGTAGCCAGGCAAAGCCCAAGCCCTGGCGAATGGCCTGAATCGATGTTTTCAAGTGCGACACTGTCCAGCGCTGTTCCGCGCCCAGCCAGCCAGAGTCCTGCTTGCGGCGCAGCCCGGAGTCGCGGATGACCAGCTGGCGGTGCGCCGTCAGATCATGGTGACTGAGTTCGCGACCCAGTTGCTGCAATGGATGGTCGGCGTGCGCGACGGCGACGAATTCGATCAGCAGCAGCGGCGAGCCGAGAAAGCCCGGTGGCACCTCACCGGAGATCACCAGATCCACCTGCCGCCCCAGTAGCGCTTCGGTCGTGCCAGATAGAACGGTCTCCAACAGTTGCACACGGCTGGTACTGCAGTGGGTGGCGAACTGCGCCAGGGTGTCGAGCAGCAGGGTGGGCGGGAAGATGATGTCCGCCGCCAGGCGTACTTCACTCTCCCAACCCTGGGCCAGGCTGGCGGCCAGGCGCTCCAGGCTATGGGCCTGTTCGAGCAGGGCCCGGGCGCGGCGCAGCAGGGCAGCGCCGGCATAGGTCAGTTCGGCCTTGCGGCCATGCTGGCGCAGGACCGGTACCGGAAGCTGCTCCTGCAGCCGGGCCAGGGCATAACTCACCGACGACTGGCTCTTGCTCAGCGCTTCACCGGCCTGGGCGAAACCGCCCTGGTCTACCACCGCCTGTAACAAAGCCCATTGCTCCAGGCTTACCCGGGGGATGTGCTCGCTCATTATCGAAATCCTCGATTGGTATAAGCAGTATTTTGCGTCAAAAGATCGAAATTAGCGATGTAGTCTTGCCAGTAACACCAGAGCACCTGAAGGAGTGCACCATGACGACCTTGCTGCAAATCAATTCCAGCCTGTTCGGCGCCCAGGGCGCCTCCAGTCAATTGGCCGATGCCTATGTGGCCCGCCTGCAGGGGCGTGAACCGGGCCTGAGGCTGATTCGGCGCGATTTGAGCGCTAACCCCATTCCGCACCTGGACGCCCAGCGTCTGGAGGCGCTGGGTACGCCGGTTGCCAGCCGCACTGCGGTGCAACGCCGGATCGGGGCCGAGGCGGATGCCCTGGTGGCAGAGCTCAAGGATGCTGATGTGCTGGTGCTGGGCGCGCCCATGTACAACTTCGCCGTGCCCAGCCAGCTGAAAGCCTGGTTTGACCATATCGCCCGCGCCGGGCTGACGTTTCGTTATACCGAAGCGGGCCCCGAAGGTTTGCTGACCGGTAAGCGCGCGGTTGTGTTTACCAGTCGGGGCGGTGTGCACCGCGACCAGCCGGAAGATGGGGTGGTGCCGTACGTGCGCACCATGCTGAACTTCGTGGGCATCACCGACATCGAGTTCGTATACGCTGAGGGTTTGGCGTTGGGTGCAGAGCCACGTCAGCAGGCCCTGGACGCCGCACGTGCGCAGATAGAGACTTTGTTGGCCGCGTGATACCCGCAATACAGGAGGAAGACTCATGAGTCACCGTAAGATTCGCCAGATCCTCACCGGGCAGCCCGCTTCGGATGGCGCCGGCGTGCGCCTGAACCGGGTGTTCACCACCAATCACAGGTTCGATCCGTTCCTGATGCTGGATGAGTTCAACTCTGACAGCGCCGATGACTACATCGCCGGCTT
Organism: Pseudomonadales bacterium; assembly: GCA_050486425.1. GTDB lineage: Bacteria > Pseudomonadota > Gammaproteobacteria > Pseudomonadales > Azotimanducaceae > SKXG01. The sequence goes on from JBJHDG010000394.1 coordinate 1,704, forward strand.
CCCGTCGCATCCCCATCGTGGCTTCGAGACCGTGACCTATATGCTCGAAGGCGAGATGCTGCATGAAGATCATCTGGGCAACCAGGGTCGCTTGGTCAAGGGCTCGGTGCAGTGGATGACTGCCGGTCGCGGCATTATCCACTCCGAGATGCCGCAGCAGCGCGAAGGGTTGATG
>JBJHDG010000395.1:0-1875 GCA_050486425.1 Pseudomonadales bacterium
GCAGATAGCTGCTGAATTCGCCGTAGGCCAGGTTGTTGAAGGCCGGTGGCGGACTGTCATTGCCGATGACATCCACCGCCGGGGCATCGGGTGAGGCATGAATCACCCGCACATGGGCGGGCGTTGCCACATCAAAAATCTCCAGCACGCCGCTGCCGGTAAGCGCCACCAGGCTGATGGGTGAGGTACCGGGCCCGGTGTTTTGCACCGCACTGATCACCAGATCAGCGCCGCCCGCAAGATCCAGCGCGCCGGAATCAAACACCACGGTGCCCACATCAGACGCGGGGGTAACGCGCACCTGATAGCTGCCAGCAGGGACGCTGATGGGCGGCAAGGCTTCACCAAAAGCAAAGGTGCCAACGGGCGCGACGCTGGTCAGATCGGCACCGGGCGCAGTGGCGTAGACATCCACCATAGGTGCATTGGGCGCAGCGTGTACCACTTGCAGCCGAACGGCATCGGGGTCCGGCATTGCCAGCGGTGCGGTAACAATCAGCGGTGCGATGTCTGCGACAGTGCCGATGGCGATCAGGGTAATACGCTCAGCGGCTGGTAGATCCAGGGTGACCGGTCCGATCACATCCAGGTTGCCGCCTGGCACGATGGCTTCCACGCGTACTTCCAGCGGGCCCGCGGTGACGTCCAGCAGCGCGCTGCCGGCCTTATAGGGCACATTGCTCAGCAGTGAGGCGCCGCCGGCGAATATGTTCACCGCCGGTGCATCCGGAACGGCGTGCAGAATTTCCAGCTGGGATCCTAGCGGTGCCGGATCGCCAGCAGCGCGGCTGCTGGAACTGCTACTGCCACAACCGGCCAGCGCCAGGCTGAGGGCGAGCATCAACATGACCATCAGTGTTCGGGGCGCCAGTCGGCTCGGGCTGGCGCTTATGCGCAACGTTTGCATCATGCCTCTCCTTTAGGGTTGCCGACCCGGCGCCGATCTGGCGCGGGCCTGGGAGGCTGATACTGGAGACTGGGGCGTGATCTGGTTGTGAGATGGGCGTGAAGTGGGTGTGAAGAGGGGAGACCAGGCAAGGGACCTTTTGCGTGTTTCAGCGTCAAGCACAACGATAGGATTCAGCCTCGACAAACTGGTTATTTGCCCAATACAAGAGATGCGCATAGCGTATGCGCATCTCTTGTGCCAAGTAAGACATCGAAAGTTTTCGAGTGTAATTGTTCAGCACGATTGAGGTAGCGCTACTGTGAGCAAAACCACCCACCACGCAGGTCACAGTCCGAAGATGTTCCGGGACAAATTCTGGCTGTCGCTGATCCTCACCGTTCCGGTCGTTATCTGGGCAGCGCATATCCAGATGATCTTTGGTTACACGGCGCCCGAGTTCCCCGGGTCGGCGTGGATATCTCCGGTCCTCGGCACGGCCGTCTTTTTCTACGGTGGTTTGGTCTTCTTGAAGGGGGCGTGGCGAGAGCTCAAAGCGCGACTGCCGGGGATGATGACGTTGATTTCCCTCGCCATCTCGGTGGCGTTCATCTTTTCGTGGGTAGTGCAGCTAGGTTTCATCGAGACGGACGCAATCTGGTGGGAGTTGGCAACGCTGGTAACCATCATGCTACTGGGCCACTGGATCGAGATGCGCTCGATCTCACAGGCACAGGGGGCGCTGCAGGAACTCGCCAAGCTGCTCCCGGATACCGCCACCCGGGTCACTGAGCAGGGCGAGCAGACGGTGCCCATCAGCGAACTGAGAGAGGGCGACATCGTGCTGGTCCGTCCCGGCGAAAGTGTGCCGGCGGACGGTCTGGTCCAGAAAGGCACGAGCGATCTCAACGAGGCCATGATCACCGGCGAGTCCCGGCCGGTAAAGAAGAAGGAAGGCGATGAGGTCATCGCCGCGACCATCAATGGCG
>JBJHDG010000396.1:0-1070 GCA_050486425.1 Pseudomonadales bacterium
GGCCAATGCCGTCGCAAGCTGATGCCGGGCCTGCGTCCGATCCGCACCATGGGCAATGAGTTTTGCCAGCATGGGATCGTAGTAGGCGGATACTTCCACGCCTGTTGCAATCCAGGTATCGCAGCGGATCGCGTCCGGCCACTGCACATCCGTCAACAGGCCACTGCTGGGCTGAAACGCCAGCGCCGGATCCTCCGCGTACAACCGCACCTGCACGGCATGACCCTGCGGGCGGTAAACATAATCCTGCAGGAAGCTGGCATCACCGGCAGCCAGCCGCACCATCCAGGCCACCAGGTCCACACCGGTCACCGCTTCGGTAACGCCATGCTCCACCTGCAATCGGGTGTTCACTTCCAGAAAGTAAAACTGTTCCCGCTCCACGTCGTAGATATATTCCACCGTGCCTGCGGATCTGTAGTGGACCAACTCGCCCAGCCGCACTGCCGTTTCCAGCATTTGCGTGCGCAGCACCGGGGATAAATTCGGCGCTGGTGCTTCTTCCACAACCTTCTGATTGCGCCGCTGCAAGGAGCAGTCGCGCTCACCCAACGCCACCACCTTGCCGGCGCCATCACCGAAAATCTGCACTTCGACATGCCTGGCCTTTGCAATGTAGCGCTCCAGAAACAAATCCCCGTTGCTGAAGCTGCTGCGGAATAAGCGCTGCACAGCGGCAAAAGCGTTCTCCAGCTCCGCCGGGGTCTGACACAGCTGCATGCCAATACCGCCACCCCCAGCGGTGCTCTTCAGCATCACCGGATAGCCAATCTGCGCGGCAGCCGCCAAGGCGGCGTCGACATCGGCCAGCAGCTCAGATCCCGGCACCACAGGTACATCTGCCTGCAATGCCAGTGCGCGGGCACTGTGCTTTAAGCCAAAGGCTTTTATCTGGACAGGGGTGGGCCCAATAAAGACAATGCCGGCCGCTTCACAAGCGGCCGCAAATTCAAGGTTTTCACTCAGAAAGCCGTAGCCCGGATGAATCGCCTGCGCACCGGCGGCTTTTGCGGCTGCCAGGATCTTGTCGATCTGCAGATAGGATTCTGCCGCCCGGGACTCCCCCAAGC
>JBJHDG010000396.1:1080-1861 GCA_050486425.1 Pseudomonadales bacterium
CCCCCAAGCTGATGGCCAGTTCCGCTTGCGCCACGTGCAGGGAATCCGCATCGGCATCGCTGTACACCATCACTGGCGTGATGCCCAGCGCACGCAGGCTGCGCGCGATGCGCACGGCAATGGCACCGCGATTGGCAATCAACACTCGCTCAAACATGAAACACTCTCAGACGGGTCGTCCCGGCGTTAGCAGGTGGCGACAGGTCGTCCTGCCGCGCACAAACCAGACTCAATCCCAGATCAAGACTTCAATAGGTGTTGGGTTATAGGCATTGCACGGGTTATTCAGCTGGGGGCAATTGGAGATAAGCACAATCACATCCAAATGCGCTTTCAGCTCTACATATTTGCCCGGCGCACTGATGCCATCGGCAAAGCGCAGACCGCCATCCTCGGTCACCGGCACATTCATAAAGAAATTGATGTTATGGGTAATGTCACGCTTATCCAGCCCATATTCGGGATGATCCAGCAGTGCCAGCAAGAAACTGTCGCGACAGGCATGCATGCATTTTTTCTCCAGGGCATAACGCACGCAGTTACTTTCCGTGGCACAGGCGCCGCCCAGGGTATCGTGACGGCCACAGGTATCAGCGGTGATCTCCAGCAGGGTGCGCCCGGCACTGGAGATAAGTTGGGTCCCCAAGCTCAGATACAGATTGCCGTTGGCGCGGATGGTATCCATGGCGCTGTAGCGCTCGCCGGGGTCGGCGGCGCTGTAAAACAAGGTATCCGCCGCCTGGTTGCCCATCAGGTCGGTGATACGCAGGGTCTCCCCCGC
>JBJHDG010000397.1:0-1814 GCA_050486425.1 Pseudomonadales bacterium
GTGGCCTGATCCAGGTATTCCACCAGCTGCGCATAAAGATGACGGTGGGTGAGGCGACCACTGCGAGGATCCATCAGTTCATAAAACTGACGCATCGGCTCAACAGCGGGACCAAACGCCTTCTCCAGGTAATCATCCATGATGGTGTACTGGTCGCTGTCCACATCCCAGAGCATCCGCAGCCCCATGTAGTACCCGGGGCCGTAGATAGCAAAGTTCAGACAACTTTCAGCCCGAAAAACACGGTAGCCCAGGTTGTAATAATTTTGAATCAATTCTGCCATACCCGGGGCACTGGCGGCGGGCGCATAGACCTGGGGATCCCGAATCCGATCCTGTCCCCATACGAATGTCGAGAGGTACTCCCTGATGGCTGGCAATGATGTTTTACCTGCCCAGATTTCGATCAGATCTTCCTGCGGATAAGAGCTGTGATTCTGTGGATAGGTGCAGAAGTACACCAGCAGGTTGGGCTCAAGTTCAAAAGTTGGAGGATCTGAGTGCAGGTAGTAAGCCAGGTGTCCAACCATGCGGTGCGGATAGCGCTCTGCGGCTGCCCGGGCTACTTCATTGGCCACCGTGAAGGCCCGGTCGGAGATGCTTCCCATCGCCAGGGCCTCGGGCCGAATGCACCAATTAGCCCCATCACTGGGCTCTGCACTGGACATGAATCGTGGAGAACCATCGCGGGCTGTAAAGTTATCCAATACCGTTTCTGTAATCATTTCCCGCACCCGCGGCTCCATCAGGTTGAGCTTGCCCGGCCTTGGCCAGGGGTTGCTGGGCGTTGCGTCGGGCAGCATGGCATAGAACCGCTCCTTATTTGCTTCAAGCTCATCCCGAAAGCGCCTGACGACCATACCGGTCATATGCAATGTATGTGACTGAAACGCGCCACCCCAACGGTTGTAAAAATGCCAGCGGTCTCGGTCACCCATTGGCTCACCCTCCCACTGCGTATTGGGCGTGCCGTGCGAAAACCAGATATCGCGCAGATAAAAACTGGGTGATTGTTCTTCTTCGGCATCAAACAGCACATTTGCTCGCTCAGGAACAACCAGCCAGTTACGTGACATGGTCAACTGCCGCACCCCCAGCAGTTCCAGAAAGCGGCTGGCCGCCAGATAGCCACCACGCTCGGTATTGCCCAGCAAACGCACGCGATGCGGCTGCGAACGAATCGCAAAGGCTTCCACGGCGCCCCATTTTTTGACCCCATCTTTGTCAGTATCCGTGGCAATCGGCAAACCATCCACCCACTTCACACCACCAAAGGGAGCCAACGCTGCAGCCACTTGCTCATCCGGAAACTGTTCCAGCGAACCGATCACAATGCCGCGACTGCCATCACCCTCCACCACCTCAAACGTTCCGCCGACCATCTGTCCCAGGCGCAGTGCCACTTCACTGGCCGCCTGGCGTATTTCCTGTGAAGCGTCCGGATGCACCACAACGGGAAGCAGTGCCTGACCAGATCGGGCCAGCTCAGCGGCCTGAGCAGATTGGCGCGGCTGCAATCCATCGGAACTGCGCGCGTACTGGGATGTCGCGGCCTCACCGAGACAGGTCAGTAACAGAAGAACTGAGCCAACACAGATCCCAAGGCGCCTGATCCCGCATCGAGCGTCAGTGCACACACAGGCCAGTATGCTGGAATACTTCTCGAGCGGTGGTTTCATGAAATCAGTCCTTTGATTCAGACGTTGGCACGGCAACGTCTGCGACGCGTTTTGGTCACCAATGTGCTTCGCGCTACCACTACAATCTTAATTACAATAGCGTTATTGTCAATAGGCTTGTACGAAGTCCTACAC
>JBJHDG010000398.1:0-1811 GCA_050486425.1 Pseudomonadales bacterium
TCGCTGAGCTGAGCGGGCAGGGCGCCTTCCACCTGCTTGGCACGCCGGGCAACGCCGCTGCTGCGAACCTGTGCCAGCAGCCGTTCCGTGAAGGTCCAGTGTGGCGCATCAGCGGCGGGATTGATCAGACCGGAAAACAGGAAAGCGGCCAGGGCGCCCAGCACCAGCAAAAGAATCAACAGCCAGCGCAGCAGCCATCGTTTCACAAAGCGCAACATAGTTATCTCCCCGGAGCTTGTACAGGTGTTGGCGGTAGTTGGCGGCCATGCCAAAGCAAGTAGAACGCCGGCAATACCACCAGCGCTACCAGCCAGACAGTGAATACACCGCCTACCATGGGCGCTGCAATACGTTGCATGACTTCCGCACCCGTGCCTGTGCCCAACATCACAGGTAACAGGCCGATAAACACGGTGGTTTCGGTCATGGTGATGGGGCGCACACGGCGCAAGGCGCCCTCTCCCAGGGCCTTGACCAGACTCTGCCGGCTGCCATCATTCTGTTGCTGCCACTGCGCCAGGGCCTGATTCAGATACAGCACCATGATGACGCCGGTTTCTGCGGCCAGGCCGCCCAGCGCAATCAGCCCCACAGCAACAGCAATGGATAATTGGTGACCCAGCAGGTACATGAGCCAGAGGCCACCCGCCAGGGACAGAGGCACCGCCAGCAGTACCCAAAGCGCATCCGAGAAGCGGCTGAAGGTGAGCAGTAGCAACACCAGCACAATCACAGCCACCAGTGGTATCAGCAGTTGCAGGCGCGCCATGGCCCGCTCCAGATATTCGTACTGGCCAGCGAACTGCAAGGCATAACCCGACGGCAATGTCAGCTCCTGTGCCAGCAGTGCGCGCGCGCTCTGCACCCAACCCGAAAGATCTGCGGTTGCCAGATCCACATAGACATAGCTGGCTGGTCTGCTGTTTTCGCTGCGGATCATGGCGGGTCCATCAACAATCTGTATCTGTGCCAGTTCGCCGAGGCTGATATGGGCACCTGCAGGGGTCACCAATGGCAGCTCCGCGATGGCGCCGGGTGTGTCACGCCAGGCCGGCAGATACCTGAGGTTGATGGGGTAGCGCTCCAGACCTTCCACGGTCTCGGTAACATCCAGGCCACCGATGCCGGCACGCACCCAGGCATGTACATCGTCAATGTTCATGCCGTGACGGGCGGCGGCCAAACGATCCACTTCAATGTGCAGATAGCGACCTGCAGCGGGCCGGTCGGCAAAGGCGCTGCGGGTGCCCGGTAAGGCTGCCACCAGGTCAGCGGCGGATTGGGCCAGGTTTTGCAGTTCGGTCAGATCCGGTCCGGTGATGCCGATGCCCACATGGGTGCGGATGCCAGTTTGCAGCATGTCGATACGGGTCTGAATGGGAAACACCCAGGCATTGGTCACACCGGGCAGCTGCACCCGGGCATCCAGTTCGGCGATCAGATCCGCCGTGCTCAGGCCAGGTCGCCATTGGGACTTTGGCTTTAAGCGGATAAAACTTTCCAGCATGGTCAGCGGCGCTGGATCCGTCGCGGTGTCGGCACGACCGGCCTTGCCGAAAACATGCGCCACCTCTGGTGTTTGCCGGATCAAGCTATGCGTCTGTTGTAGCAATTCCCGGGCTTTGTCCGGCGCCAGACCGGGTAGGGTGGTGGGCATATACATCAGATCACCTTCATCCAGTGGTGGCATGAATTCCGTGCCTGAGTGACGCAGCGGCACCCACAGGGACGCACCCAATAGCAGCGCAGTGGCCAGCACCCACCAGGGATAGTGCAACGCCAGCCGCAGCAGTGGCACATACACACGCTGC
>JBJHDG010000399.1:0-1809 GCA_050486425.1 Pseudomonadales bacterium
ATGCAGGGGTGCAAGCCTGCCTCAACGCCGGCTGCAACGATCTGGGTGGCACGCTGATGAATGAAAGCATCACCCGCGCCGCCGGCTCGGCCCATGGTCAGGAAACCAGTCCAGCGCAAATGCTGCGGCTCATTGACAGCGCCAAGCGCCTGCCTCGGCAACGTACCACCCTGTATGAAGCTGCTTCGGCAGAACGCAACCGTGCGGCGATGCAAGCGGCGCCCTTGAGTGAAATCAACAACACGCCGGCACACAAGTACGAACGGCGGCGCGAGCAGCCACTGGCGCGGCCGGACGCCGCAAGTACGTTGGTATTGAAGGAAATTTGCTGATCAGGAGGTCAGGGCGCAATCAATACCTGATTGCGACCCTGGCTTTTGGCTTGATACAGGGCGTCGTCCGCCTCCTTGAGTGTGTCATCCAGGCTGGCGCCAGGCCGATGAATGGCCAGGCCCAGCGACACCGTAACCTGGGTATCCGTTGGCAATTCCGGATGCACCAAACGACCCACGTGTTCCCGAATCCGCTCCGCCGCAATGAGCGCGCCTTCGGGATTACTTTCCGGCAGAATGAGCAGAAATTCCTCCCCACCATAGCGACCGACAAAATCGCCCTGGCGAATGGCCGCCTGCAGTCCCTGCCCGATGCGTTGCAACACCGCATCACCCACCAGATGGCCATAGGTGTCATTGACCTGCTTGAAATGGTCCACATCCAGAATGGCCACGCAAAGCGAACTCAGTTCGGGCGCACGACGCTCGACCCGGGATTTTTCCCGCGCCAATTGTTCCATCACGGAGCGCCGATTCGGCAGACTGGTCAGCGGATCCCGGGTGGCCAGATCCTCCAGTTTGGCCATGGCCTCCTGCAATGCCTGATTCCGTGCCTTGAGCGAAATGCGCAGGCTGGCGATAAAGCTGCCCAGGTAAGCCACCACACCCAGCACCGTGACGTAGGCGAGCACAATGGCCACTTCCGCCGTGGGATTGATGGCACCCGGTGACCACTGCCAGAGCGCGACCAGCAGGATCAGGTAGGCAAACACAATCATGGCACCCAGCTTCAACATGCCGCGCAGATTCAACGCGAACATGCCAAACAGCAGGCCGCCAGTGGCCAACATCAGGAAGGCCATACGGGTCTGGGGATCCGGCACGAAGTACATCAAATAGATGGTGGGCCAGAGCGGCAGGCTGATTTGCAACGCCGTCAGGCTGGGATCGGCAAAGCGCAGGTTGAAGCCAGATTTGATGCAGGCATAGATGCCCAACTGCACCAAGCTGGCGGCAGCCACATACTCAAAAAATCTGAGCCAGGGCACCAAACCCAGCAGCGCCAAAACCAGTGCGAGGGTCTGGGTGCAAAGCTGGTACAAAAGTCCCCAACGCATACGCGCCAGGCGCAGCTTCTGGGCTTCGGCAATGCTGAATGCCGGCGAGGGCATGCACGGGTCTCCGCAAACTGGTGAACAATCTTACTTGAGTATAGGAGGTTACCAGGAACGGTGGCGCGGGATCAGCGCCGGGCCGGGGCTTGGGCAGCGACAACCATTGCCGCAACCATGGTCGTAGCGGGTGTGACGCTAGGGGCGCTGTATTCGGCTGCGGGTCCCGCCTGTGTGCGGGCGGCGGAGAGCGATAGGAGTCCGGCCAGCAGCAACGCCAGGTAACCCATCACACGCGGGAAGTACCGGGCAAAACGGCGGGACATAGCTGGACTCCAGCAAGCTGATTCAGGTGCGCAGACTAGCAAGGGCATTTCCTGGCGGAAAATAAATAATAATTCAGTTTTTAGAACCATATTGCATAT
>JBJHDG010000400.1:0-1809 GCA_050486425.1 Pseudomonadales bacterium
CCTTGGAGACCTTGCTGGCTTCGTTACCGATCATGCCCAGAGCGAGGGTGATGCATCGCCCGAACCAGCCCTCCTGGTTCGGGCCAGTGGCCGTGGTGCATGTCGACGGTATAAGGATGGGAGTGTTTGAACCCATCGCTCACGGGAACGGCGTCCCTGATGTGGTCGTGCCCGGCCGGCAGGTCCGTGTGCACATGGTCCAGCGCCACCGACGGGCGCCAACTCGGATAGGTGGGCTGCACATCATCCGCCGGGATTAGGCCGCAACCGGAGAGGGGCGAACCCTCCAGCAGGCGGCTCAGATGGCTGTTCATATCGCCCATCACCACCACCCGTTCATGGCCCTGGATCAGTTCCCGCACATAGGAGAGCTGCCGCTGCCGGGAACGCTCGCCCAGGGACAGATGCAGGAATACCACCAGCACATCCGCCTGCCCGAAACTGAATTTCATCAACAGCGCACCACGTCCGGGAATCATTCCCGGCAGCTTGTGATCCTCCAGTGCCTGGGGTTCCACGCGACTGAGCAGGCCATTGCCATGCTGGGCCAGGGGCCCCAGATCACGGTTCAGCTGTGAGTACCAATAGGGGAAGTGCGCCTTGTAGGCCAGGTATTCCACCTGGTTCATAAAGCCGCTGCGCAGGCTGCCGCCATCCACTTCCTGCAGCGCCACCAGATCATAGTCCGCCACCAGCTCGGCGATGGAACGCAGGTTTTGCATGCGACCCTGATGGGGCAGCAGGTGTTTCCAGCCCCGGGTCAGGTAGTGGTGAAATTTTTGTGTGCTGATACCGACCTGGATATTGAAGCTCAGCAGCCGCAGTTCGCCATCATGGGCTTCCGGCAACTGACGACCATTGGGATTACAGGCGGCCTGTACGGCACAGGGGAGAGGCAAGGGACGATTTACAAAAGGCAACATAGGTCTGATTTACCGCGCTCAGATCCTTGGGAAAAGGGCTCTTGATTGGAATGAGTCTAGCAAGGCTGCGTAAAGGTTATGTGTCCGGGGCGGCATTTTTACAAGTGCACACAATGCCGCCCTCACCCAAACATCATTCTGCGGTTATCACTGGGCAGCGCGCAGGGCCCGCTCCATGGCCAACAGGTAGTCGACCACGGCCAGTTGCTGGGTCAGGCCGCCGGCGGCGTCCACCTCGACCAAATATTTGCCCTGCACGATCAGCGACGGCACACCCCGCACCCGATAGGCGCGCACCTGGGCATCGGTGTTGCGCACGCGGGTGGTGACGCCGCTGGAATCAAAGACTTCGAGAAATTCCTGGGCATTGATACCGGCCCGAGACTGTACCAGCCCGGCAATGGCTTCCCGACTCATCAGGTTGCGGTTGTGAACATGCAGGGCTTCAAAGATGGGCAGATGCACCAGATCCAACACGCCCAACAGCTGGGCGGTATAGAACGCCCGTGCCAGATGCATGCTATCGCGGTCGAACACGCCGGGCAGTTGAACGAAGGCCACATCCTCCGGCAACCGGGCCTTCCAGGGTCCCAGGTGCCCTTCCATGCGGAAGCAGGTGGGGCAGAAATAGGAAAACACTTCCACCACTTCCAAGCGTTCCGGGTCCGCCACGGCCACCGGCACTGGCAGCACCTGATAATGCTCACCCGCCCGGAACATGGCTTGCTGGGCCAAGCCCGGCAGACTCAGCAGCAACCCCAACCCCAGCAGTCCAACTTGCAGCAGCTTGATTTTTTTCAGTATCGCTCGCACACAAACCTCCTCAACAGGTTAACCAGAGACTGCGGTAAACCTGGCAGGTTCCATCAGGGGATCAGTACAGGCC
>JBJHDG010000401.1:0-1785 GCA_050486425.1 Pseudomonadales bacterium
GGTCCCTCAAGGTTAATGGCCAGAGGGACGTTGTAGGCGGTGCTGGTTGGTGATAGCTGGGCCATGAACCACATGCGCTCCTGGGAAAAGGAGAGTCGGCTATCAACCTTGTCGACGGCCAAACTTGGTGACTCCAAGCGCATGGCTGTCGTCGGCTGGCGCTGAGCAGATTGCACCCTTTCGGCCAGACTAACCACAGTGGTTGCTTCAAATATGGCCCTGATTGGTAGTTGCAGTGACCAAGTGCTGTTGATACGCGTGATGACCTGGGTGGCGAGCAGGGAGTCGCCGCCCAATTCAAAAAAACTTGCATTTGGCGGAATGGTGTCGGTGCCTAGTACGGCTGCCCATATCTCCCTAATCCTGGCGCTTAGTGGGTCTGTTGTTTCAGGCGTCTGGGGAATAGGGGGCCGCAATTGATCATGTTTGCTGGAGAAGCCATTCGTAAGAAATAAATGCTTGATCATGGTGTGTTGCAGCTTACCGCTGGATGTTCTAGGTAAACTTCTATCTTGCAACACTTGTATTGCGATTGGCGCTAGCTCATGGTTGCTGACCATGGCTTGCTTGATATTCTCTATAAGCTTTTCACTGTCAACACGAGGCGTCGCTTCAACGAAAACAGCTACACCTTCCTCACCGAGTGGACTTTCATCCGCTTTCAATCCAATTGCAGCAACTCCGTGAATCGTTTCTCCGCAGGCCAGCGCAACGTTCTCAATTGTCGCTTCAAGATCTTCGGGATGAACCTTTCGGCCCTGCAGGATAATCAGGTCCTTGATTCTGCCGGCAATGTAGAGTTCACCCTGATGGAGCAGGCCGAGATCTCCGGTGCGCAGATAGTGGCGAGGCAATGCCGCTACATCCGAAGCCAACATCGCATGAAAGGTCTCCAGAGTCTGCTCTGGCTGACGCCAATATCCTTGGGCAACGCTGGGGCCGCTGACCCAAATCTCTCCGATTTCCCCTTCATTCAGTGCGCAAGCTGTATCCGGATTGACAATCTTCACATCCAGGCCGGGAATGGGCGACCCATTGCTCACCAGATTTTTGTTGGGAGCTGCTGCAGGCGTGTGCAGCTTTGGCTGGGCGTCATTGATTTTGAAACTTACAACCAGTACGGCCTCGGCTAAGCCGTAGGCAGGTGTGAATGCAGCCGGATTGAATCCCATTGGAGCAAAACTGGCGGCGAACTCTTTCACCGTACTGGCCCTTACAACTTCTGCACCACAGCTGGCTTGTTGCCAGCATCCGAGGTCGGCCTGCCAATCTGATTGGCGCCGATATGCCTGGATGCAGGCGCGGTAGGCAAAGTCCGGGGCGCCACTGTGGGTGATCCGATGCTTGGCAATGGCATCAAGCCACTTCAGTGGTTGGCGCATGAAGGTCAGTGTTGGCATCAGGTAACTGGGGATGCCCGCGTAAAGCGGATGGATCAGGCTGTACACCAATCCATAGTCGTGGAACCAGGGTAACCAGGTTAGAAATCTGTGATTGCTTGCATGCAGGGGCATGCGAGCAGTCACCGCCTTGGCATGTGCCAGTAGATTGTCATGACTGATCATGACGCCCTGGGGGGTTCTGGTGGAGCCTGAACTGAACTGCAGGTAAGCAATTTGATCCGGCGAACTCGCCACGGGCAGCTCGGCAGGGCTGGCTCGGTTGGAAAAGATCTGCAGCGTTGTTAACCACCTGCAGTTTGCTACTGGACTCTCCGGAGGTACCTTTTCCACGATAGCAAGGCGGGCGCCACTGGCATTGATGATTTGCTGCAGACGTAGAGCC
>JBJHDG010000402.1:0-1778 GCA_050486425.1 Pseudomonadales bacterium
GCATTATATAGAGAGATCAGGCACCCCTTTCTATATAATGCCGCGCCTGCAGCCGGCGCCCGGTCCCACCGGTATGGCCGCGAACCAACAATAGTCTTTGCGAACGCTGTTTATCGGCGCTATTTCTTGGCATGGAAGGGGGAATATCTGGTGCAAGCGGTTGAACGCGAGTCCATGGAATTTGATGTGGTCATTGTGGGCGGCGGTCCTGCCGGCCTCGCTGCGGCCTGCCGGCTCATGCAGCTGGCGGAGCAGCAAGGGCAGGAAATCAGCGTCTGTCTGGTGGAGAAAGGTTCGGAGATCGGCGCTCACATCCTCTCTGGCGCCGTGTTTGAGCCCCGGGCGTTGAACGAGCTGTTTCCCGACTGGCGGGAGCGCGGTGCGCCCCTGAACAACCCGGTCACCATTGATGAGGTGTACTACCTGGTCAACGACACCAATCGTATCAAGGTACCCGCTTACATGGTGCCCAAAGATACGCATAACCATGGCAACCATGCTATCAGCCTGGGCAACCTGTGCCGTTGGCTGGGCGAGCAGGCTGAAGCCATGGGCGTCAATATCTTTCCCGGTTTCCCAGCTGCGGAAATCATCTATAACGAAGATGGCAGCGTCGGCGGTGTAATTACCGGTGACATGGGTGTGGGCGCGGATGGCGAGCACAAAGCCAGCTTCCAGGCTGGTTATGAGCTGCGCGCCAAGTACACCCTGTTTGCGGAAGGCTGCCGGGGACATCTGGGCAAGCAACTGATGCAAAAGTTCGACCTACAAAAAGATGTAGGCACACAACACTATGCCATCGGCCTGAAGGAACTTTGGGATGTGGCGCCGGAGAAGCACGTCCCCGGCAAGGTGGTACATACCATTGGCTGGCCCATGAACCATGGCCCAGGCGGCTTTGCCGGCTCCTTCCTCTACCACCTGGAAAATGGCCAGGTAGTGGTGGGGCTGATCGTTGATTTGAGCTATAAAAATCCCCATGTGAGCCCCTTCCATGAGTTTCAGCGGTATAAGCATCATCCGCTGATCAAGGACACCCTGGAGGGCGGCAAGCGGGTCTCCTACGGTGCTCGCGCCATTGTCAAAGGTGGTCTGCCGGCCCTGCCTAAACTCATCGTGCCTGGTGGTTTGTTGCTTGGTGACGACGCCGGTTTTCTGAACATGCTGAAAATCAAGGGCAGCCACACCGCCATGAAGTCCGGGATGTTGGCCGCGGAGTCGGTGTTTGAACGGCTGATCGCCGGTGGTGCCCACGACGAAGTCACCGGCTTCCCGGAAAAATTCCGCCAGTCCTGGCTGCATGAAGAGCTGTATCGGGCGCGCAATGCCGGCCCTGCCCTGCACAAATTCGGCACCCTGCTGGGCAGTGCCTTCACCTGGGTGGATCAAACCATTTTCCGCGGCAAATTGCCCTTCACCCTGAAGGATCCAGTGCCCGATCATGCGTCACTCAAGCCAGCGGCCAAAGCCAAGAAAATCAATTATCCCAAACCGGATAATCAGATTTCTTTCGACAAGCTGTCCTCAGTGTTCCTGTCCAATACCAACCATGAGGAAGATCAGCCCTGCCATCTGCGCCTGGCCGATCCCAGCATTCCCATCAGCAGCAACCTGCCATTGTTCGATGAACCGGCCCAGCGTTACTGTCCGGCGGGGGTGTATGAAGTAATTACCGCTGAAGGTAGCGCGCCACGCTTCCAGATCAATGCCCAGAACTGCGTGCATTGCAAAACCTGCGACATCAAGGATCCAGCGCAGAATATTACCTGGGTGGCGCC
>JBJHDG010000403.1:0-1749 GCA_050486425.1 Pseudomonadales bacterium
GATGGTTTGGGCCATTGTCATTATTGGTGGTCTGAGCTTCTTCGTCTGGGCGCACCATATGTATGTCAGTGGCATGAATCAGTATTTCGGTTTCTTCTTCGCCATTTCCACGCTGGTAATCGCCGTACCTACTGCGCTGAAGGTGTACAACTGGGTGTTGACACTGTGGCGCGGCAATATTCACCTCACGGTACCCATGCTGTTTTCCATTGCCTTTATTTTGACGTTCGTGGTGGGTGGATTGACCGGATTGTTCCTGGGTAATGTGATTGTGGATATTCCGCTCGCCGACACTTATTTCGTGGTGGCGCATTTCCATATGGTGATGGGCGTGGCGCCTATTCTGGTGGTATTCGGTGCCATCTATCACTGGTTCCCCAAGATTACCGGCCGCATGATGCATGATGGGTTGGGTAAAGCGCATTTCTGGATTACCTTCCTGGGCACCTACATCATGTACTTCCCCATGCACTATCTGGGGGTGTTGGGTATGCCGAGACGCTACTACGCTTATCAGGATTACGAGTTCATCCCGCAGTCGGCCCATGATCTGAATACCTTTATTTCAGTGGTCGCCATCACCGTGGGCTTTGCGCAAATCCTGTTTATCTACAACATGTTCTGGAGTGCGTTCCGCGGCAAGGTGGCCGATGGCAACCCCTGGCGCGCCACCACCCTGGAATGGCAAACACCGGAAACACCGCCCAAGCATGGTAACTGGGGTCACAGCCTGCCGGTGGTGCACCGTTGGGCGTACGATTTCAGCGTACCTGGTGCCGACAAGGATTATTTGCCGCAGACTGAACCTACCCGCGGAACGGGCCCCCAACCGACCTATTCCGGTGTCCCCGGAGGAGCACCAGCATGAGCGGCGCAACCTCAACCAGTGGCGAATTGCGGGCCTTGGCGCGGGCCAAGGGTTCTTTGGAGTTGGACGCCCCTGTGGGCAGCTGGGAGGGTGCCAGCGGCCAGGCTGCCACCGCCAAGCGTGGCATGCTGTTCCTGATTCTCACGCTGAGCTCCATGTTCCTGTTGTTGTGCAGTGCCAGCTGGATGCGCATGCGGGGATTTGACTGGGTGTCACCTGTGTTGCCCTGGCAGCTCTGGCTCAGTAGTGGCCTGCTGTTCGGCGCCAGTGTGCTGTTCGAGGGGGCCAGGCGCGCGGATCTCGCGGTGCAGGCGTCCAGATCTTGGTTGGTTGGCGCCACCCTGGCCACACTGCTGTTTCTACTGTCCCAGTACTGGGTCTGGCAGCTGATGCAATCAGCCGGCTACTACCTGGCATCCAATCCGGCGGTGAGTTTCTTTTATTTGTTGACCGGTTTGCACGCACTGCATGTGCTGGTTGGTTTGCTGGTGTTGGGTCGCGTGCTGCGTGCAGCCGCGTCGGGCAATCGTCTGGGTGTCCAGCTATGTGCCTGGTATTGGCACTTCCTGCTGGGCATCTGGTTGGTGGTGTTTGCAGTACTCTGGCTGAGCTGACAGAGACCTCTGGAGCATAACTATGACGGATCAAGCAACCTTGGAGCCCGCCTCAGACCAGAGCCTGCGCAGCCTGGTGGATGACTGGTCGGCAGACAAGGCGGTGTTCAAGAATGTGTCCTGGAACAAATCCATGATGTGGATTTTCCTGCTCAGCGACACCTTTATTTTCGGCTGCTTCCTCGCCGGCTATATGGGCGCCCGCATGGCAACCGCTGAGCCCTGGCCGGATGCCGGTGAGGTGTTTGCCCTCACCCTGTTCGGCGT
>JBJHDG010000404.1:0-1748 GCA_050486425.1 Pseudomonadales bacterium
GTGGAGGCCAGGCAGCTGGCCGCCATCGGCATCACCAATCAGCGGGAAACCACGTTGGCCTGGGATGCGGACAGCGGCCAGGTGCTGCACAACGCGCTGGTGTGGCAAGACAGACGCGGCGCCGAAGATTGTCAGCGCCTCCAGGCCGAAGGTGCGGCAGCCTGGATTACGCAAACCACCGGGCTGGTGGTTGATCCCTACTTCTCCAGTACCAAGATGTCCTGGCTGCTGCGGGAGGTGCCGGCGGTTGCGCAAGCGGCGGCCGCCGGCCGCCTGCGCCTGGGTACGGTGGACAGCTATCTGATCTGGCGCCTGACCCAGGGGCAGGCGCACGTCACCGACGCTACCAATGCTTCCCGCACCCAGCTTTACGATATTCATCGTCAGCAATGGGATCCCCAGTTATTGGAATATTTCCAGGTCCCGGCCAGTGCTTTGCCCAGGGTGCTGGATTCCGTGGCGGAATTCGGTATTGCCGATGCGCGTTGGTTTGGCGCTGCTGTGCCTGTGCTGGGGGTGGCCGGCGATCAGCAAGCGGCATTGATCGGGCAGGGTTGTCTCGCACCTGGGATGGCCAAAAGCACCTATGGCACGGGTTGTTTTCTGATGAGTCACACGGGCGCCACACCTGTAACGTCCACCCAGGGCCTGCTCACCACCGTGGCTTATCGTCTGGATGGTGTTGCCAGCTACGCCCTGGAGGGCAGTATTTTCAGTGCCGGCGTGGCGGTGAAATGGCTGCGCGATAAATTGGGGCTGATTCCCACGGCGGCGGCGTCCGAAGCCTGTGCCCGCCGCGTGGGTGGTGATGCGCAGGGCGTGTATGTGGTGCCGGCATTCACCGGCTTGGGCGCGCCGCACTGGCGGCCCGATGCCCGCGGTCTGATCTGCGGCATGACCCTGGATACCCATGCGGATCATCTGGTTACCGCGGTGCTGCAATCGGTTGCATTTCAGACGGCCGATCTGTTGCGGGCGCTGGCTGCGGATGCGGCCCCTGTGCATAGCTTGCGTATCGATGGCGGCATGGTGGCTAACGACTGGCTCTGTCAGTTCCTGGCGGACTTGACTCAGGTTGAAGTTGCGCGGCCTCAGGTCACCGAAACCACCGCCCTGGGCGCAGCCATGCTGGCGCTGACAGGTGCCGGCGCGGCCGCCAGCCTGGCAGCGGCTGCCAGCTGTTGGCGCTTGGCAAAGCAGTTTCAGCCCCAGATGCCCATCGCCAAACGGGAGCTGTTGCTGGCTGGCTGGCAGCAGGCGGTGGCCCGCAGCTGCCTGTAGTCGTTACAAACTGGTTACAGCCCTGGGCGCTGTTGCTCAAATGCCCCTCAGCGCCAGCTTCTAGAATGGCCCGATTATTTGGCGCGGGCCCCTTATGTCTCTGTTCAGCTTGCTCCGCGAATTTGCCTTTCGGCGCTCGCTGGTTGCGGTGCTGGCGGGTGCTGGTTACTTCCTGTTCTTTGGGTCGCTGTGGCAGCTGCAAGTGCTTGGCGGGCATCCTGCGGCCTATGGGTTGGTACTGATCTGGGCGGCTGCGGGTGTCATTTTGCTCCTTGCGGCCGTCCTCGCTGATTTTGACCAGGGGCCGCATTGTCATGAGCGGCGTCGACGGGTGACCTGGTTGCTGGTGATCTGGGGTGTGCTGAGCGCCATTACCACTGCCTTCGTATTACCACTGGCGTTGCGTATCTTGCTGCTCATGCTTAGTCTGCTGACGTTGAATTTTGCCGCGCTGCGTTATCGTCGCC
>JBJHDG010000405.1:0-1730 GCA_050486425.1 Pseudomonadales bacterium
GGGATACCCAGGGCGCACAGTCCTTTGAGGTGGGCATCAATGTGCGTGCCTATGATCGCCGCGGCCTGGTACATGACATCACCGCCGTGCTTGCGGACGCCAAGATCAACATCCTGGCCATGCAAACCCACACAGGTGCCGATGGCGTTGCGGAAATACAGGTGAGCGTCAGCTTGAGCGATCTGCAGCAGCTTTCCGGTCTGCTGGCGAAGCTGCAGGCGCTACCGAATGTGTTCAGTGTGCGGCGCGGGCAGGGCTAGCGCTCAGTGATTAACGTGCGTTAAAAGATTACATATATCATACATCCTAAGTGCCACTTTCCTTTAGGATCCGTTCCGCCGTCTCTCTGACGGCACATAATAATTTTAAGTCTGGAGATTTTATGAAAAATTTTCGAGCTCCATTGGCTGCCTTGTTGTTGTTGGCGGCCAGCTTTCCTGCGATGGCGGAAGGCTTCTTCTTGGGTTTAACCTATGGTAACACCAGCCCAAAAGACAGCTGGGTAAAGGATGACAAAGGCCTGTTGCTGAATGTTGGTTATGGGTTTAGCGATAGCTTCGCGGTCGAGCTGTCCAAGGTTGACCTCGGAGAATTCTCCCTTACTACCAGTGGGTTGAGTGGATTTAGTGCCTTTTTGGGGGAAACCGTTACGCGAGGTAGTTTTGATGTCGGCGGCTTGGCGCTCTCTGGCGTAGCAACCTTGCCTTTGGGTGAAAAAGCGGGGCTGAACTTCAGGTTTGGTATGTTCCGGTGGGATTATGATCTCAAGCTCACAATTGACGGTTGGGGCTCTGGAACGGCGGATGACAGTGGCACTGACTTTTTGTACGGCATAGGTTTTGGCTACAAGTTGACGGATTCCTTTGCTGCCAGTTTTGAGTGGACCAAGTACGATATCGATGAGTTCGACGTCCAGCTACTGGGGCTTGGTCTCAGATATACGTTCTGACTTGGCCGTCCATGGCCTCGCGACGTTATCTGCGCGAGGCCATGGCATTGCTCCTTACTTCTTAAGTTCAGAACAACACCCGCGTCCTGATTGTCCCCTCAATCTCCCGCAGTTGCTCCAGCGCCTTCAGACTGTGCTCCGCATCCAGATCAATCACCACATAACCAATCTCGGCATTGGTTTGCAGATACTGAGCGGCGACGTTGATGCTCAGTTCAGAGAAAATGGCATTGATGCGCGACAGCACCCCGGGCACGTTGCGATGGATATGCAGCAGCCGATGCTTGCCGCCCTGGGCCGGCAGTGCCACTTCCGGGAAATTCACCGCCGACAGCGTGGAGCCGTTATCGCTGTAGTGGATGAGCTTTTCCGAAACTTCCACGCCGATATTTTCCTGGGCTTCTACCGTGCTGCCACCGATATGGGGGGTGAGAATCACGTTGTCGCACTGTTGCAGTGGTGTGCTGAACAGCTCGTCATTGGATTTGGGTTCCTGCGGGAACACGTCAATGGCAGCGCCCAGCAGGCGCTTTTCCCGCAGGGCGGCGGCCAGGGCGTCCAGATCCACCACATTGCCGCGGGAGGCGTTGATGAACACCGCACTGGATTTCATGCGTGCCAGTTCGGCGGCGCCAATCATGTTGCGGGTACCCGGATTGGCAGGCACATGCAGTGATACCACGTCGGCTTCGGCCAGCAATGTGGGCAGGTCCACCTGACGGGCGTTGCCCAGGTTCAGCTTTTTCACCACATCGCTGAAGATCACGCGCATGCCCATGGC
>JBJHDG010000406.1:0-1715 GCA_050486425.1 Pseudomonadales bacterium
CGGCTTTGCCCAACGTATTCGTGTGCCTGCGGGTTGGGCAGTACCCAAACCCACCGGGCTCAGTCTGCATGAGAGCATGATTCTGGGCACCGCCGGTTTTACTGCCACGCTGTGCGTGCACAAGCTGCAACAGATGGGCCTGGCCAAGGACAAGGGCCCAGTACTGGTTACCGGGGCCACGGGTGGCGTGGGATCCGTGGCCGTGCATCTGCTGGCGCAACTGGGTTACCAGGTAGCTGCAGTCACGGGCAAAGCAGACCAGGGCGATTTTCTCCGTAGTCTGGGCGCGGCCGAGGTGCTGCCGCGGGAGGTGCTGTTGGAAGGCAGTACGCGGCCTTTGCTGAAAGAGCGTTGGGCGGGGGTTGTGGATACCCTGGGCGGTAGCATGATGTTCAATGCCATCAAGGCGCTGCATTATGGCGGCAGCCTGGCTGCATGTGGTTTGGTGTCGGCACCGGATTTTCAGGGTTCTGTTTTTCCCTTCATCCTGCGTCATGTCAATCTGTTGGGTGTGGATTCTGTGCAACTGCCCGTGGCAGAGAAACAGCAGATCTGGCAGCGGCTGGCGAGCGAATGGCGGCTACCCGGGCTGGCGACGCTGGAGACGCCATTACGCCTGCACGATCTCGATGCGGCGATTACCCGCATTCTGGCCGGCGCCATGGTGGGCCGGGGTGTGGTGCATTTGTAGTCGGTGCTTAGCGGGCGCTACGTCGAAACAATGGCTGAGGTTCCACCACGCTGCCCTGATAGGGCGTTGCAATCAGCCGGTAATTGCGTTGTGCCGCTTCCACATTGGCACCATCGGGCAATAGAAACGAATCTATGCCGCAGCGGCGCATGTAATGCAGCAGGTCTTCATGCACGGCACCCAGTGCGCGCAACTCCCCCTGGTAGCCATAGCGGGTACGCAGCAAAGCAGCGAGGGACAGGCCGCGACCATCATTGAAAGCACCGAAGCGGATGCCCAGCAGCTGGATGGCCGGGAGATCGGCGGCGAAGTCTTCAGGTTCAGCATCAGTAGGTACCCAGACACCGACCTCCGCTGCCGTCAATGTATTCCGGTTGGCTTGCCAGTAGGCCAGCGGTAACAGCAGTTTGCCGGCGGGTAACTCGGCCGCAGCAGGCAGGTCGCCCTCCAGCAACTGCCAGTCATTGCTGATAATGGCATCCGCCTTAAGCAGCGTTGGCATAGACTTTCTCCTTGAAGGGCTCGATACCGATGCGGCGGAAACATTCCAGAAATGGTTCATGTTCCAGGCGCTGTGCCAAATAGACGTCCAGTATCTGCTCGACAACGCCGGCCACCTCGTCAGCGGCAAAGGAAGGCCCAATGATCTGGCCAATGGCGGCGGCACTGCCGCTGCCGGCGTGACCACCCAGGGATACCTGGTACCACTCAGAGCCCTTCTTATCCACGCCCAGAATCCCGATATGCCCCACGTGATGGTGGCCACAGGCGTTCATGCAACCGGAAATGTTCAGGTCGATTTCACCCAGGTCGTACAGGTAATCCAAATCATCGAAACGGCGCTGGATGCTTTCGGCGATGGGAATGGATTTGGCATTGGCCAGCGAGCAGTAATCACCACCAGGGCAGCAGATGATGTTGGTAAGCATGCCCTGATTGGGCGTTGCCAAGCCCTGTTGCCCGGCGGCCTGCCACAGGGCAAACAGATCGATTTGGCGCACATCCGGCAGCACACAGTTTTGTT
>JBJHDG010000407.1:0-1713 GCA_050486425.1 Pseudomonadales bacterium
GGATCGAAGACGCACGCGTAGCCGCCATTGGCAGTGCACGCATGCAGGGGGTGGCATCCAACCTGGATGCCAGTTTACAGGCGCAATGTCATGAAGCGGCTTTTGATCTGCTTACCACGCCCACGGAAGCACCACTGAGCATTGCCGTGGGATTGCTGGTACGGGAGCACCTCACCGGTAGACCCTTGCCGCCGGCAGCGGAAAATCTGGCGCGTCTCTGGCGCGATTATGTGACGGAAACAATCGGGTCAGAGATTGCTGAGCTGCGTGGAGAATTATTGGATCAGCAGCAGTTTGCGCAGCGCTGTCGACGCATCATTGCCGCGCTGGGTCTGGCGGAGGATTTGCCGCCACCCTGCGACCAGAACGATGACCAGGAAAGCCTGACCGAAGAAGCCGGTGATACGGCCGATATGATGCCCCAGTCCGCGCGTGCACAGGAGATGGCGGATGCGGGTGAGCCGGCCGACAGCCAGGTCTCGGATCAGGATCTGAGCGCGGAGCAGGATCTGGAAGAAGTCGAAGGCGATACGGATCCAGACGCTGATACCGAACCCCGGCAGGATGCCAGTGGCCGTATCCGTACAGATTTCAACTACCAGGTATTCACACGCGAGTTTGATGAGATTGCCCGGGCACAGGAATTGTGTGAACCGGAGGAGCTGGCCAGGCTGCGGGCGTTGTTGGATCAGCAGCTATTGCCGCTGCAGCAGGCTACGGCCAAGCTGGCGAATCGCCTGCAACGGCGCCTGCTGGCGCGACAAAACCGCACCTGGGAGTTCGACCAGGAGGAAGGCATGCTGGACGCGGCACGCTTGGCGGCAGTGGTGGCCAACGCCACCAATCCGCTGGCTTACAAGCAGGAAAAACAAACTCAGTTTCGTGACACCGTGGTGAGTCTGCTGATCGACAGTTCCGGCTCCATGCGTGGTCGATCCATTACCATTGCGGCCATGTGCGCCGATATTTTAGGCCGCACCCTCGAACGCTGCGGCGTCAAGGTGGAGATCCTGGGTTTCACCACCAAGGCCTGGCGTGGTGGTCGATCCCGGGAGGCTTGGCTGGCCGCGGGCCGACCGCCCAATCCGGGGCGCCTGAATGACCTGCTGCACATTATCTACAAGGCGGCGGATGAACCCTGGCGCCGGGCTCGATTGAATCTGGGCTTGATGATGCGCGAAGAATTGCTGAAGGAGAATATAGACGGTGAAGCGCTGATCTGGGCGCATAACCGCCTGGTGGTACGGCCTGAGCAGCGCAAGGTGTTGATGGTGATTTCCGACGGCTTGCCCGTGGACAACTCAACGCTGCAGGTAAACCCCAGCAGCTTTATGGAACAGCATCTGAAGTACGCCATCGATATGATTGAAAACCATTCTTCGGTGGAGCTGATAGCCATCGGTATTGGCCATGATGTAACTCACCATTATCACCGAGCGGTCACCATTTTGGATGCGGAACAACTGGGCGGCGCCATGACCGAGCAATTGGCATCACTGTTCGACGTGGCAACGGGTCGTGGTCGCCAGATCTGAGGCTGGGATTGACACTGGGGCTGAACTGCGCACGCAGTTGGCCGCCTACGCAACCGCCTGGCCATCAGCGCAAGCACAGGTGGCGGAATTTCTGCAATTGCTGGACGCCCATCCGAACTGCTTCCAACGCGATTGCTGGGCCGGCCACATCACAGGTTCTGCTTGGCTGGTATCACCC
>JBJHDG010000408.1:0-1711 GCA_050486425.1 Pseudomonadales bacterium
GCCGCGGGCGGTAGCCTTGCCGACGCCGTAAAGCTCAATGTGTATCTCACCGACCTGGGCAACTTCGCCCGGGTTAACGCCATCATGGCCGAACATCTGGAGCAGCCTTATCCGGCGCGCGCGGCGGTTGAGGTGGCGGCGCTACCACGCAATGCCCAGGTGGAGATTGATGGCGTGCTGGTGCTAAGCAATCACTGAGCCGCGCATCAAAGCGGTGACTGCAACATCCTCCCTGTCGGCGCCGCTTACCCAGCTCAAAGGTGTGGGCCCGGCGCTGGCGCAGCGACTGGCACGCCTGCAGCTGTACAGCATTCAGGATCTGCTGCTGCATCTGCCGCTGCGGTATCAGGACCGCAGCCGGCTTACCCCCATGCACCAGTTGCAACCCGGCCAGGAAGTGCTGGTCAGCGGACAGATTCTGACGCTGGAGCAGCAACAGGGCCGGCGTAAATCCCTGCTGGTGCGGCTGACGGATCAGCACGGCTTTCTCAGGCTGCGCTTTTTCCATTTACCGCGTCACCAACAGAAGCGTCTGCAGGTGGGCCTGTATTTGCAGGCCTTTGGTGAAGTGCGCCTGGGTCCCCAGGGCTATGAGCTGATTCATCCGGATTATCAGCTGAGCGCTGAACCCTTTGCCGCGCCGACCCAGGCCAGGCTGACGCCGGTGTACCCCAGCACCGAGGGCCTGCATCAGAATCGGCTACGGCAATTGGTACTGCAGGCCCTGCCGTATCTGCACCACGCGGACTGGCCCGACTTGGCGCCGCTGCTAACAGATCTGCTACCGCTATCTGCGGCCTTGTCAGCACCGGCCGCGCTGCAACTGCTGCACCAACCACCCGCGGCGGTGAGTCCAGAGGAACTGCAAGCCGCCTTGCAGCGGCTGGCGCTGGAGGAACTGGGCGTACATATGCTGCTGGCGCAGGCCCAGCGCCGGGCACGCCAGCAGCTGAGCGCCAGACCCCTGCCCCAGGCCAACGCCCTGGGCAAACAACTACTGGGGCAATTGGGTTTCACCCTGACCGGCGCCCAGCGCCGGGTATTGAAGGAGATTTTTGCCGATCTGGCCGCACCCACGCCCATGCTGCGGCTCTTGCAGGGCGATGTGGGGGCGGGCAAAACCGTGATCGCCGCCTTTGCCGCGTTGCGCGCGACCGAGCACGGATGCCAGACGGCACTGATGGCGCCCACGGAAATTCTGGCGGAACAGCATTATCTGAACCTGTCCCGCTGGCTGACGCCGCTGGGCATCGGCTTGACCCTGCTCACCGGCAAACAAAGCAAAGCCCAGCGCCGGGCGCATCTGGCGCAGATCGCCAGCGGAGAGAGCCTGATCCTGGTAGGCACCCATGCCCTGTTCCAACAGGAGGTAGTGTTTGCCGATCTGGCCCTGGTGATCATCGATGAGCAGCACCGTTTCGGCGTGCGCCAGCGCCACGCCCTGCTGGCCAAGGGCAACAATGGCCGTCAGCCCCACCAGCTGGTGATGACCGCCACCCCCATTCCCCGCACCCTGACCATGACCCTGTATGCGGATATGGATCTGTCACTGCTGGACGAGCTGCCACCAGGGCGCCAGCCCATCCAGACGCTGCTGCTGCCGGAGCAGCGCCGGGACACCCTGATGCAGCGCCTGCGCAATCTGGTGGCCCAGGGCCAACAGGCCTATTGGATCTGCACCCTGATCGAGGACTCGGAGGTACTGCAAGCC
>JBJHDG010000409.1:0-1697 GCA_050486425.1 Pseudomonadales bacterium
ATCCTGGGCGGTGCCTTCAACTTTATCGATCAGAATTTCTTCGGTGGACGTCTGCCGGTGACCCTGCGTGATCAGAAGCCGGATTACGCCCAGATGCAGGAAGCTGACAAGGCGCGCAAGATCAGCTATCCGAAACCGGATGGCAAGCTGAGTTTTGACAAACTGTCATCGGTCTTTGTCTCCAACACCAATCACGAGGAGGACCAGCCCTGCCATTTGCAGCTGAAGGACCCCTCCATACCCATTGCCAGCAACCTGCCCAAGTACGCCGAGCCGGCGCAGCGCTACTGCCCGGCCGGTGTTTATGAAGTGGTGGAGGATGCCAGTGGTCCTCGTTTCCAGATCAATGCGCAGAACTGTGTCCACTGCAAGACCTGCGATATCAAGGACCCGGCCCAGAATATCAACTGGGTGGTGCCGGAAGGCGGCGGCGGTCCCAACTATCCCAATATGTAAGCGGTGACCCGCTCAGCATCAATCTAACCCTGGTGATATTTTTATGAAATCCAATGAAGTCGTTGTTCTCAGTGCCGCGCGTTCCGCTATAGGTACCTTTGGTGGCAGCCTCAGCCAGATGGAGCCGCCGGAACTGGGCGGTATCGTGATGAAGGCAGCCATTGAGCGCTCCGGGCTGGACCCGGCCGAAATCAAGTATGTCACCGTGGGTAATGTGATTCCCACCGACGGCCGCTCCCCCTATGTGGCTCGTGTAGCTTCCATCCAGGCCGGACTGGGCATGGACTCTGTCGCCATGACCGTCAATCGCCTCTGCAGCTCCGGGCTGCAGGCGGTGGTATCCAGTGCCCAGAACATTCAGCTTGGCGACTACGACTACGCTATAGGTGGTGGCATAGAGGTGATGTCCCGCGCCGCCTATCTGAACCAGAATATGCGCTTCGGCACACGTCTGGGTGATGCCACCATGATCGACGGATTGCTGGCCGGTCTCAATGATCCCTTTGGCGCCGGTCATATGGGCGTAACGGCGGAAAATCTCGCCGAGAAGTGGAAAATTACGCGCGAGGACCAGGATGCCTTTGCGGTGGAATCCCATCGCCGTGCCGCTACAGCTATTGCGGAAGGACGGTTTAAAGAGCAGATCGTGCCGGTCACGATGAAAACCCGCAAGGGCGAAGTGGTGTTCGACACCGACGAGCACGTCAAGCCGGATACCAGTCTGGAAGGACTGGCCAAATTGAAGCCGGCATTCCAGCAGGGCGGTACCGTAACCGCCGGCAACGCCTCCGGGCTGAACGACGGCGCCGCATTCCTGGTGCTTGCTTCAGCGGCTGCTGCGGAGAAAGCCGGCCACAAACCCATGGCCAGACTGGTTTCCTACGCTGTTGCGGGTGTACCCAATCACCTGATGGGCGAGGGCCCGATTCCGGCGACCCAGTTGGCACTGAAAAAAGCCGGACTCAAGCTGGATCAGATGGATGTGATTGAATCCAATGAAGCCTTTGCTGCACAGGCACTTGCCGTTGCCAAGGGACTGGATTTTGACCCGTTGCGCGCTAACCCCAACGGCGGTGCCATTGCCTTGGGCCATCCCATCGGCTGCTCCGGTGCGTTTATCGCCACCAAGGCGCTGTATGAGTTGAGGCGAACCCAGGGGCAGTATGCCCTGGTAACCATGTGTATCGGTGGCGGTCAGGGAATAGCGGCGATCTTCGAGCATCTCTAAGCCAGTAAGTTAT
>JBJHDG010000410.1:0-1686 GCA_050486425.1 Pseudomonadales bacterium
ATGCCGGCAGTGGTTTCCTGGGTTTGGTGCTGGGCATCCTCAGCCTTTACTCGGCCTCGATGGAGGCCGAGTTGCTTTGGGGTTGGTTGATACTGCTCGGTGTGTTCGTGGTTGACGCTACGTTTACACTCCTGCGGCGCCTGCTGCGGGGTGACCGTATCTACGAGGCCCATCGAAGCCATGCCTATCAGTACGCCTCTCGCGAGGCGGGTTCCCACAAGCCGGTCACGCTGATGGTTCTGGCGATCAACCTGCTGTGGTTGCTACCTGTCTCCTCGTTGGTCGTCATGGGTCTTCTGGACGGTTTCATAGCGCTCGTGATCGCTTATACTCCGCTGGTGGCGCTGGCTGCTCGTTATCGGGCGGGTCGACCGGAAAGGGCGCCCTGAACTGATGCGGCCGGGTAGGTTGGCAAGATCCGGCACCACGCGCGCCAATCAGATGAGTGGCAACAAATCAGGGTTAGGGGTTCCTGGAGAGCATGATGCTCAATGAGTTTTTGTTGCGCCTGGGGCGACCTTATAAAAGGGGTCTTCAGGTCATCACAGACGTGCTGCTGTTGTGGCTTGCATTGTGGCTGGCGTTCGCCATCAGGTTGGGCGGCGATGACTGGTTGTTTCCCACAGCCAGTCAGCTGTGGCTATTCGTCATTGCGCCGGTGGTTGCGATCCCTATCTATATTCGCACGGGCATGTACCGGGCTGTGATCCGCGCTTTCGGTAGTCGGGCGCTTTGGGGCATCTTTTGTTCCGTTACGCTGGGGTTTTTTGCCTTTGGCGTGGTCGTTGGCGTGGCTCGCATGTTCGGATGGTCGGTGTTGTTGCCGCGCTCTTCTTTTGTGTCCTTCTGGTGGTTGAGCCTTCTTCTGTTGGGCGGACTGCGGCTGCTCATGCGGGAGTATTTTCTCGGTAACTTGCGTTTTGAAGGGTTTGGTAAATCCCGTCTTGGGCAGCCAGGCGACACCGGTATCCCGGTTGCCATCTATGGTGCTGGTGGTGCAGGTCTACAGTTGTTGGCTTCGCTGCGGCTGGATCGCCACTATTTGCCGAAGGCTTTCGTGGATGAAAATCAGGAGCTCATTGGCGGTAGCATCGAAGGTCTTCCCGTGTATGCACCGCAGGATATTGGCGCGATGGTGCTGGACACGGGTGTGACGGAAGTGCTCCTGGCCATTCCTTCTGCCAGTCGGCGACGCCGGCAAGAGATTCTTCAGGATCTCCAGAATTATCCGCTGCACGTGCGCACCATGCCGGGCATCATGGATTTGGCCAGCGGTAAGGTGAGTGTGGATGAACTGCATGAGGTCGGCGTCGAGGACCTTTTGGGCCGCGACCCGGTAGCACCGGACGTTGCGCTGCTGGAGTACTGTATTTCCGGCAAGGCGGTGATGGTGACCGGCGCCGGTGGCTCCATCGGCAGTGAGTTGTGCCGCCAGATTGTCGATCTTCAGCCCACCATTCTGGTGCTTTACGAGCACAATGAATTTGGCCTGTACGCGATCCATTCGGAGCTGATGGGCTGGATCAATGCCCGGGGCCTGACGGTGCAGCTGGTGCCGATTCTGGGGTCGATCCGCAACGAAGGGCGACTGCGCCATGTGCTCCGGGCCTGGGGGGTCAACACCCTGTACCACGCGGCGGCCTACAAGCATGTGCCTCTGGTGGAGTACAACATCTCCGAGGGGAT
>JBJHDG010000411.1:0-1682 GCA_050486425.1 Pseudomonadales bacterium
CTACTGGACTCTGCTCGATGTCTACCTGCAAGGGCAGCGCTTTACGAATGCCGCGACGTTGATACGGACGCTCGAGGAGGATTTTGGTTATGAATTCAATGTGGATCTGATGGGCGAGGATGAAATCTATGCTGAGTTCGTTTTGAGTGACGCGTTCCGGGACTGGGTGGCGGAGAAATAACCGGACCGCTGTGACTGAATTTGAGCATAGACCACCAACATGGCCAACCCCAAGTTGTAATAAACTCCGCCCTCCACCTTTCCCCCAGAGGGCCAGTCATGACCAACGTCCACACCCAATACGGCATACTGGAAGGCCGCGCCGCCCAGGATCACCTGGCATTTCTCGGCATACCCTTTGCGCGCACCACCGCCGGCGCGGCGCGCTTTGCCCCGCCCGCACCGCCGGAACCCTGGACCGGCGTGCGCTCGGCCCAGCGCTTTGCCACCGCCGCGCCTCAGGGTTCGCATCCGGTGCCCGGCTTCGCGGCCTCTGGGCCGCGCGGCGAAGACTGCCTGTATTTGAACGTCTACACGCCGGCCATCGATCAGGGGCGGCGGCCGGTGATGCTGTGGATTCATGGCGGTGGCTTCACCCATGGCTCCGGCTCCGAAGCGCTCTATAACGGCGGGCCTTTGGCGGTGCGTGGCGATCTGGTGGTGGTCAGCATTCATTACCGGCTGGGTGTGCTGGGCTTTGCCGACTTCTCCCACTGGCTCCCCGATGCCAGCCCCAATCCGGGCATGCAGGATCAACTGGCGGC
The DNA here is from genome assembly GCA_050486425.1 of Pseudomonadales bacterium. GTDB lineage: Bacteria > Pseudomonadota > Gammaproteobacteria > Pseudomonadales > Azotimanducaceae > SKXG01. The sequence continues at coordinate 765 of JBJHDG010000411.1, forward strand.
CCTGCAGTGGGTGCATGACAACATCGCTGCCTTTGGCGGTGATCCCAACAACGTCACCCTCTTTGGTGAATCCGCCGGCGCTGCGTCGGTGGCAACCCTGCTGGCCATGCCGGCGGCTGCGCCCCTGTTTGCCCGCGCCATTATGCAAAGCGGTACTGGCCGCGCCATGCCCAAGACCCTGGCGCAACAGGTCGCCAGCGGCGTTCTGCACAGCCGGGGTATTGCGGAGAGTGAAGCGCATCGGTTGCGCGAATTGCCTTGGGAAGATCTGATCGCGGCGCAGACCGGCGCCGATGTCAATGCGGGCGCGGGCCGCTTCGGGCCAGTGCGCGACGGCACCCTGATTACCAGTTCGCCCAAGGCAGCCGTGGCCAGTGGCCAGGTGGCCCACAAGCCGCTGCTGCTGGGCAGCAATCGGGATGAAGTGAAGCTGTTCAATGTGGGCCCAGGGCGGCGGCCAGCGCTGGAAAATGCCAAGCTGCTGGCGCTGCTGCAACGCAGCCTGCCAAAAGCCAGCCCGGCGCAGATCCAGCAGCTGGCGCAAACCTACCAGGCCTCTCGCCAGGGCTTGTCGCTGCCCCACAGCAACAGCGACATCTTGGACGCCATCACCGGGGATCTGCGCTTTCGCCTGCCCGCCATGCAGTGGGCCCTGGCCCAGCGCGCCCAGCAAGGCGCGGCCTATCTGTATCTGTTCGATTGGGAATCACCCGCCCGCGGCGGCGCCCTGGGCGCCTGTCATGCCCTGGAAATGCCCTTTGTATTCGGCGCCCTGGGCGCACCTGGCCAGAACAGCTTCGCCGGCAGCGGGCCCGCGGCTCAGCAGTTGTCTGCCCAGATGATGGATGCCTGGATCGCCTTTGCCCGCAGCGGCAATCCCAGCCATGGCGGCATTGGCGACTGGCCTTGCTATGAGGC
>JBJHDG010000412.1:0-1673 GCA_050486425.1 Pseudomonadales bacterium
GACTATGGACGGGCCATGCGCGAAATCGCGGCTCTGGCAGACAAGGCCAATCAATATATTGCCCAACATGCTCCCTGGGCGCTGGCCAAGGATCCCGCCAATGCCAGCCAGGTACAGGACATCTGCACCCAGGGCCTGAACATGTTCCGGGTCCTGATCGGCCTGCTCAAGCCGGTGCTGCCACGCACAGCACAAAAGAGCGAACAGTTCCTGAATGTTCCACCCCTGTATTGGCGTCACCTGGATGACTTTCTGGTGGACCACAAGATCAACGCCTTCGCGCCGCTGCTCACACGCTTGGAACGCAGTCAACTGGACAAACTGCTGGCCGCGGCGCGCGTTGCCAATGCTGCCGCACCACCGGCCACGGCGCCCGCTGCAGCCACAGACGCGGACGTGGCAATGATTGATTACGACAGCTTTGCCAAGGTGCAACTGAAAGTGGCCCGGATTATCAAGGCCGAGGCCGTTACCGGCGCCGACAAACTGCTGCGCCTGGAGCTGGATCTGGGCGGTGAAACCCGGCAAGTCTTCGCCGGCATCAAGGCAGCCTATGATCCGGCCCAGCTCAACGGCCGGCTCACGGTGATGGTGGCCAATCTCAAACCGCGCCAGATGAAATTCGGCGAGTCCCAGGGCATGGTGTTGGCCGCCGGGCCTGGTGGCAGCGAATTGTTTCTGTTGTCCCCCGACGCGGGCGCCACGCCCGGCATGGATGTGAAATAAGTCCAGGAGATTCATGATGCCGGAGCTGTTGCTGCTGCTGGTCGGCGCCATCCTGGTTCAGAACTTCGTCCTGGTACAGTTTTTGGGGCTTTGTCCCTTTGTGGGCGTTTCCCGGAACCTGGATAACGCCCTGGCCATGAGTCTGGCCACCGCCTTTGTGCTAACCCTGGCCGCTGCCCTGACCTGGCTGCTGTATCACCTGGTGTTGGTGCCGCTGGCTCTGGGTTATCTGCGTATCATTGTTTTTATCACCAGCATCGCCGCCCTGGTGCAACTCACCGAGCTTTACGTGCGCGCTACCAGCCCAGTACTGCATCAGGCCCTGGGCATCTATCTGCCGCTGATCACCACCAACTGTGCAGTGCTGGGGTTGGCGCTACTGGCACTGAACCTGGAACTGAGTTTCGCCGCCACTTTGTTCTATGCCACAGGTGCCGCCCTGGGGTTTGGTTTGGTGCTGGCGCTGTTTGCCGCCATCCGGGCGCAGCTGCAGGAGACGCGCGTCCCTGCCCCCCTGCGCGGCGCGCCCCTCACCCTGATTACAGCCGGCCTGCTGTCGCTGGCATTCATGGGTTTTCAAGGCATGGGTGGGCGCTGAATGTGGGCCGCCATTCTTAGCCTGACCTTGTTGGCGGCCCTGCTGGCTTTGGTGCTGAGCTGGGTCAACCTGCGCTATCCCCGCAATGAATCTGCCCTGGTAAGCGCCATTGATGCGCTCCTGCCCCAAACCCAATGCGCCCAATGTGGCTATCCCGGTTGCCTGCCCTATGCCCGCGCCATTGCCCAGGGTGCAGCCATCAACAAGTGTCCACCGGGCGGTGCTGCCTGCATCAGTGCGCTGGCGACCCTGCTGGGGCGCGACGCCCAGCCATTGGATGCCAGCCTCACCCAGGCCCGCCCACAGCTGGCCCGCATCGACGAAAGTGCCTGCATTGGTTGCGGTCTCT
>JBJHDG010000413.1:0-1647 GCA_050486425.1 Pseudomonadales bacterium
GCTGGTGCAGATTGCCCGGGCGCTGCAACTGGAGCGGCATTACAGCAAAGATGAGATTCTCACGGCCTATCTGAATCTGGCGCCCTATGGCGGCAATATCGAAGGCGTGGGTGCTGCCAGTCTGATTTATTTTCACAAGCCGGCGGTGGCACTGAGTTTGCCGGAAGCATTGGCGTTGGCAGTGATTCCGCAAAATCCCGTGGGCCGCAATCCGCTCAGCGCCCCTGGCCGGGAAGCCTTGCTGCAGGCGCGGCAGCGGTTCTATGAACTGCATGCGGATAGCTTGCCGGTGACCACCAGTACCAGTGCGTTGATGGCATTGCCGCTGCAGTTTCAGGGGCCGGCGCGGTTGCCGCGGCGGGCGCCACACTTTGCCCGGGATCTGGCACTTACCGCTGCTCATGGCGGGGAGCTGCACAGCAGCCTGGATCTGCAGTTGCAGCAGCAGGCAGAAGCGCTACTGCGACAACATCTGGGCCGGCTGCAGCCGCTGGGGGTAGGCAATGGTGCGCTGATGGTGCTGGATCATCGCAACATGCAGGTGCTGGTGGAGATAGGCTCGGCAGATTTCCATAATCCTGACATTGCCGGCCAGGTGAATGGTGCCCGTGCCCAGCGCTCACCAGGGTCGGCGTTGAAACCCTTTATATATGGCTTGGCGCTGGAGCAGGGATTGATTCATCCCATGTCATTGCTGCGGGATGCGCCACTGCGCTATGGCCTGTACACCCCGGAAAATTTTGATCGCGGCTTTGAAGGCCCGATCAAGGCCCAGGACGCATTGATTTACTCTCGTAATTTGCCCGCCGTGGATCTGTTGGCACGCTTACGGACACCGGATCTGCATGACCTGTTGACCCAGGCGGGTGTGCGCAATCTACGCAGCCGCGAAGAATACGGTTTGGCATTGGCCCTGGGAGGCAATGAGATCAGCATGCAGGAGTTGGTGACACTCTACGCCATGCTGGCGAATGCGGGGCAATGGCGGTCACTGCAATATCTGCAAGTGCCTGCTGACGAATCCGATCGGCAACTGTTAAGTCCGGAAGCTGCATTTTTGGTGCTGGACATGCTGGCGGCAGCACCCAGGCCCGGCGGCAGACTGATCCCCACCGCCCGGACGCCGCAACGCACCGCATGGAAAACCGGTACGTCCTATGCGTTTCGGGATGCCTGGACCCTGGGCGTCAGTGGGCAATATGTGGTGGCGGTGTGGATTGGCAACTTTGATGGCAGCGGCAATCCGGCGTTGGTGGGTGTGGAAAGCGCAGCGCCCTTGTTTTTTGCCTTGGCCGACGTGCTGGCGGTAGCGCCGGATTTTGTGCCCTTGCCGGTAGCGCCCAAACCCAGCCTGAATCTGATCAAGGTGGATATTTGCGCACCCAGCGGCGATCTGCCGGGACGCTACTGTCCCCAGACCCAACCCGGCTGGTTTATTCCCGGTCTGTCACCGCTGCGGGTCTCCGATGTGCATCGGGGTATTGCCATAGATCCAGTCACCGGCCTGCGTGCCTGTTGGCAGGATGCCGCGCTGGAAACCCGGGTGTATGCCATTTGGCCATCGGATCTGGCCCTGCTGTTTCGCCAGGCGGGTATCAGCCTGCCACAGCCGCCAGCCTGGCATCCGGATTGTGCGGATGCCCAGCG
>JBJHDG010000414.1:0-1636 GCA_050486425.1 Pseudomonadales bacterium
GTTCCAGGCGCAGCAGGCCTGCCTGGAAGCCCACTATCAACTGGATCTGTTCCGTCGTCAGTTGAGCGAGAAGCCCAAATCCCTGTGGTGGTATTTGCGCCATCTGGCCGCTGTACTGGAGCAATTACAGGCGCTGCAGCGTCTGCAGGCCACAGATGCGCTGGCCGAAGATCTGTGGCAGCGCCAGTGGACGCAGCAGGCGCAGCGATTGGAGAAGTTGATGGGGTTGGCGTTTAGGCAGGATGCCGGGTTGCGGCAGCTGTTGGAGCGGGATTTGTTGGCCGCTTGCAGTTAGGGACCTAGGCCCGGTGACCACTGCTGGCAGGGAGTGTTGAATTACTCATCATATTGAGTAAAATTGCTCAGTATGATGAGTAATTTGTCAGAAGCCTTTCGGCGTCCCCAAGCGGCTGTCCTGGCCGCCCGCCTGGTAGAGCCGCGCCGCTTCATGCAGGTGGTGGCCGGCCCGCGCCAAGTGGGTAAGACCACGCTGGTACAGCAGGTGATCGAAACCCTGTCCATGCCGGTGCGCCAGGCCAGCGCCGATGAGCCAGGTCTGCGCGGCACTGACTGGATTGCCCAGCAGTGGCAGGCCGCACGCTTGGCCGTGGCAGATAACGATGGCGCGGTACTGGTCCTGGATGAAATCCAGAAAATCCCCCAGTGGTCGGAGACCGTCAAGCGTCTGTGGGATGAAGACAGCCGCAAGCGCTGTCCGCTCAAGGTGGTGCTGCTTGGATCTGCACCGCTGCTCATCGCCCAGGGGCTGACCGAGAGCCTGGCTGGGCGCTTTGAGCTGTTACCGCTGTCGCACTGGTCATTTCCTGAGATGCGAGCTGCCTTCGGTTGGTCGCTTGAGCAGTATCTTTATTACGGTGGCTACCCTGGGGCAGCACCTTTGATTGACGACCCTGAGCGCTGGGCGCGCTATGTGCTGGATAGCCTGATCGAAACCTCCATCTCGCGGGACGTGCTGTTGCTGACGCGGGTGGATAAGCCGGCGCTGCTACGTCAGCTTTTTGAGCTGGCCTGTCGCTATTCAGGGCAGATTCTCTCCTATACCAAGATGCTGGGGCAGCTTCAGGATGCGGGTAACACGACTACGCTGGCCCACTACCTTGAGCTATTAGCCGGTGCTGGCATGGTCTGTGGATTGCCGAAGTATGCTGGGGACCAAGCCCGCAGCCGAGCTTCCAGCCCGAAGTTGCAGGTGCTGAATACGGCGCTGATGACAGTGGCTGCTGGTCTTACGCTGGAAGAGGTCAGCGCCGATCCTGAGTTTCGCGGGCGATTGGTTGAGTCGGCTGTTGGCGCGCATTTGGCGAACGCGGCACAGCGTGGCGAATGCCGTCTGTACTATTGGCGGGAGCGCAATCAAGAGGTGGATTTCATTGTCAGGGCGGGCCGCCGCTTGACGGCGATTGAGGTAAAAAGTGGTCGCTCCCCCCAGGCGCATCCGGGGACCGCAGCCTTTGTGGCTGCCTTCAAGCCTCAGCGCACCCTGCTGGTCGGCGGCGATGGCATCACCCTGGAAGACTTCCTTACCCAGCCCGTCAGCCACTGGATAAAGTAACCGAGGCATTCTTGCTCGAGCGCCTGACGACATCGCCCTGCGCTGCTCTGCCCGGTGCTTATG
>JBJHDG010000415.1:0-1625 GCA_050486425.1 Pseudomonadales bacterium
GCTACACCCGGGAAGCGGGGGTGCGGGAACTGGAACGGGTCATCGGCCGCCTGGCCCGCAAGCGCGCGCGGCAGGTACTGGCCCAGGCGGATACCCAGCTGGCGGCCATTGATGCCGCCGAGGTGGAGCGGCTGCTGGGGCCGGTGCGTTTCCATGGCGACCGCGCCTGGTCTGCCCTGCCGGCTGGTGTTGCCGCCGGCCTGGCCTGGACCGAAGCCGGTGGCGATGTGCTCTATGTGGAAGCCAGCCTTACCGCCAAGGACGAGAAGGTGACCCTCACCGGCCACCTGGGCAATGTGATGCAGGAATCCGCCCGGGCCGCCCGCAGCTGGATCTGGGCCAATGCCCAGCAGCTGCACATGGACCGGGCCAGGATCGAGGCCCATGGTGTGCACATCCATGTGCCGGCGGGCGCCGTGCCCAAGGATGGTCCCTCTGCCGGGGTTACCATGGCCACCGCGCTGGCTTCCGCCTACAGCGGCAAGCCGGTACGGGAAGGCCTGGCCATGACCGGCGAGATGACCCTGTCCGGGTTGGTGTTGCCCGTGGGTGGCATCAAGGAAAAACTGCTGGCCGCACACCGGGCCGGGCTGCGCCAGGTGATCCTGCCCAAGGACAATGCGGCGGATCTGGCCAAGCTGCCGGCCAGCGTGCGGGAAGAACTGGATATCACCCTGGTGGAGCGCCTGGAAGAGCTGATCCGCCTCGCCATCCCCGGCCTGAAGCAGCGCTAGGCGCCCGCCGCCTGCCGGATCCGGGCCGGGGTCAGGGGCAGATCCCGCACCCGGATGCCCGAGGCCGCGTAAAGTGCATTGGCCAGGGCACCAGCCGTGGGACCCTGGGTGGCTTCACCCGCGCCCAGGGGTGGCAGATCCAGATGCGGCACCCAGCGCGTGCGCACCTTGGGCACGGCATCAAAACGCAAAATGGGGTAGCTGTCCCAATCCAGGCTGGTGACGCCCTCGGCATCAAACTGCACGGCCTCCATCAGCGTCCAGCTCAGCGACTGGATGGCGCCGCCCTCCAGCTGATTCACCAACCCATCCGGATCCACCACCAGGCCGGCATCCGCCGCAATCCAAAGCTGGCGCACCTGCAATTCGGCGCTGGCCTCATGCAGGGCCACTTCGGCAATCACCGCCGCGTAGGTTTGCTGGTTCTTATAGCGCGCCAGGCCCAGGCCGCGGCCCAGCAGCCAAGGGCCTTCGGTGCGGGCCGCCGCCCGGCCCAACCCGCCACCGGCCATGTCCAGCACCAACTGCAACACAGCCTGGGCGCGGGGATCAGCAAGATGCGCCTGGCGAAAGGCCGCCGGATCCTGACCGGCCGCCGCTGCCAGTTCATCCATGAAGCTCTCGATGGCAAACACATTGGCATGGGTCCCCAGCCCACGCAGTGACGAGGTGCGCAGCGGACTGTCGGCAATGAAGTGCTTGATCACCCTGGGTGCCGGCACCGCATACAAGGGCAAGGCATTGCGGTGGATACCCGCTTCGGCCACCTGGCTGGGCCGGGGCAGCGATGGCGCCTGGGGCTTGGCCAGGTGCCAGGCCGCCAGCAGGTCCATGCCCTCTCGCCCCGGCAGTGGACGCCCGGCATGGGTAAAACTGCGCACTTCATGGGAC
>JBJHDG010000416.1:0-1615 GCA_050486425.1 Pseudomonadales bacterium
GTCCGATGCTGGCGCCGATAATCACCAGCACAATCAGCGTAATGGCGAACCAGTTGGGTACACCCCTGGCTCTCAGCCAGTTAAGCGGCGGGGTGCAGAGCACGGCGATAAAGATAGCGAGGAAAAAAGGCACCAGCAGATTGGAGGCAACCTTCATACCGGCTACCACGACCACAAAGGCTGCCAGCAAAAGCAAAAAGCGTGCGACCGGAGAGAATCTGAGTTCCATCCCCGCATGCTAGCCTAATCGCGCAACCCTGTTAACTCCGAATCGCAAGAGTTGCGTACCTTGCCAGCATGCCAGTGGGGAGTAGAATACGCCTCCCCTGCCAAGCAGCTGCTGATTTTGACCATGACGACAGAGCTCCTCTCCCCCGCCGGAACCCTCAAAAGCATGCGCTACGCCTTTGCCTATGGGGCGGACGCGGTCTATGTGGGCCAGCCGCGCTACAGCCTGCGGGTGCGCAACAATGAATTCAATCATATCGAGAATCTGGCAACCGCCATTGACGAGGCCCACCGGCTAGGGCGCAAGATCTATGTGGCCAGCAACGTGCAACCCCACAACGACAAGGTGCGCTCCTATCTCCGCGATATGGAAGAGGTGGTCGCCATGCAGCCGGATGCGCTGATCATGTCAGATCCCGGATTGATCATGCTGGTGCGCGAGAAGTGGCCGGATATGACCATTCACCTGTCAGTGCAGGCCAACGCCGTGAACTGGGCGGCGGTGAAGTTCTGGCAGAACTACGGCCTGAAACGGGTGATCCTGTCGCGTGAACTTTCGCTGGAGGAAGTTGCCGACATCAGGGAAAAGTGCCCGGATATGGAACTGGAAACCTTCGTCCATGGCGCGCTCTGTATTGCCTATTCCGGCCGCTGCCTGCTGTCCGGCTACATGAGCCACCGCGATCCCAACCAGGGCGCCTGCACCAATTCCTGCCGCTGGAAATACGATGCCCACCCGGCCCAGGAAACCGAGACCGGCGACATTATGGCGGTCGATCCGGCAACCCGGGCCGCAGTCGCCCAAAGCCAAAATCTGATTGGCACCACCAGCGCCAGCGCGCTGGAGCGCAGCGTCACCGGCAGCTGGGACCCCGGCGCCGCCGAACCCAACCCCATCTTCCTGCTACAGGAGGAGAACCGCCCCGGCGAGTACATGCCCGCCTTTGAGGACGAGCACGGCACCTACATCATGAACTCCAAGGACCTGCGCGCCGTGCAGCACGTGGAAACCCTGGTACGCATGGGCATCCACTCGCTCAAGATCGAGGGACGCACCAAATCCCACTACTATGTGGCCAAGACTGCCCAGGTCTATCGCCGCGCCATCGATGACGCCGAGGCGGGCCGACCCTTTGACTGGACCCTGTTCGAGCAGCTGGACCATCTGGCCAGTCGCGGCTACACCGAGGGTTTCTTTCGCCGTCATGCGCCCAAGGATTATCAGAATTACGAGCGCGGCCATTCCAGCAACCAGAACCAGCAGTTTGTCGGTGAAATTACCGACTGTCAGGGTGAATGGCTGGAAATCGAGGTCAAGAACAAGTTTCTGGTCGGTGACCAGCTGGAGCTAATCACCCCTGCGGGCAATCGCCAGTTCAGGCTCCAG
>JBJHDG010000417.1:0-1612 GCA_050486425.1 Pseudomonadales bacterium
CGCGTACATAGTTCTGGGAATCCCGCAGCACGGCCACCGCTGGAATATGTAGAGTCTCCAGGAATCGCATGAGGCTGCGAAAGATCAGGGTATTGCGTTTGACCCGGTTGGCCACCACCGCAATGCGGTTTTCGGCGCGGGGAATGCGTGCCGTGATCAGCAGATCGCGCACGCAGCGGGTAGCCGCGTGTATATCGATATCCGAGGGCAGTACCGGTATCAGGATGCGGTCGGCATCCCGGGTGACCAGCACCAGTTCCTGCTTTGCCAGGCCGGCGGGCGTATCCACCACCAGACGCTGGGTATCTGCCGGTGGGCGCAGGGCAAAGGTGCGGGTCACCGTGCTTGGAATATCAAAGCCCTGCAAACCGTGAATTTGCGGGCCGCTGCCGTTGCGCTTGCTGAGCCAGCGCAGGCTGGAGCCCTGGGCGTCCATATCCAGCAGCGCCGCCTGCATACCCGTGCTGGCGTAGTAGGCCGCCAGGTTGGTGGCCAACGTGGTTTTGCCCGAACCGCCTTTGGGATTCAGGATCAGCACCTTGCGCATGGGCGTCGCTGGAGTAGCTGGATAAGACATGGCGGCTAGCATACCCAAATCCGGTCAAAGCTGCGCCCAACCCAGGGCGCAGAATTGACAGGGAAATATAAGTGCGGGCCCGCCAAGGCGGTGTCCTAGAAGCGGTAATCCAGCTGCAGGCCCAGGGTGCGCGGTTCCAGCAAGAACAGATTGGTATAACTGCCGACGGACGCATCGGCCAAGAAGGCGCCGGTGATATGGTCCTTGTCGGCCAGGTTCTTGGCAAACAGCTGCACAGACCAGGGTTTGTCCGGATGCGACAGGGCCAGGGCAGCATTGATCCGATTCCAGGCCGGGATACGATCCTGACGACTGTTGTAAATGCGGTAGTAGAACCAATCCTGTCGGTAGTAGTCCAGGCGCGGCACCAGGGCATAACCGCTGGCCAGGCGCCATTGATAGCTCAGTCCCAGGCTCAGGCTGTAGCTGGGCGCATTGGGCAGGCGATTGCCACTTAGGGATTGATTGACGCCCAAAGGTACCAGCACCTGGGGCGTGTCCGCGCCAGCCGCCAACGGATCGGTCCCGGTGGGATTCACCACAAACACCGCTGCGCAGGTGAGTTGCCGTGCGCAGTCATCCGGATCGAAGGTTTGCGCGGAAAACGGATTGGGCATGATGTAGCTGTCACCGGCAGGGTTTTTCACCAACCACCAGTTCTCGTCACCCGCCGTGGGATTGGCCGGATCCATGCTGCGGCCGCCGCGAATACGGCTGTGCAACCAGGCGCCGGCCAACTCCAGGCGCAGGCCACGCCAGGGCAGGCTCACCAGTTCCGCTTCCAGGCCTTGTACCCGGGCATCGATGTTTTCGTTCACTGACGTGCGATCAATGAGTTTGGTGACTTGCAGATCCTGGTAGTCGTAGAGGAAGTACGCCAGATGCAGCTGGCTGCGGCCGGCATAAAACCGGCTCTTGCTGCCCAGCTCCAGGGAGTGAATGAATTCCGGGTCAAAGGTTTCCGCGAAGGCATTGGTATCCGACGCCGGGTCCAGGCCGCCGGATTTGTAACTGCGTGCCAGGGTCACATAGGCC
>JBJHDG010000418.1:0-1606 GCA_050486425.1 Pseudomonadales bacterium
GATGCTGATCCTGGTACTGGCGGGCTGCTTTACCAAGTCCGCCCAGGTGCCTTTCCATTTCTGGCTACCCAACGCCATGGCGGCGCCCACACCGGTGAGTGCCTATTTGCATTCGGCCACCATGGTCAAGGCGGGCATCTATCTGCTGGCACGCCTGCATCCCAGTCTGGGTGATACCCCGGCCTGGACGTTGACGCTGACCTTGGTGGGCGCCCTGACCATGGTCACGGGTACATTGCTGGCCCTGCGTAGCCACGAGATCAAAAAAGTGCTGGCCTATTCCACGGTCATGGCGCTGGGCACCCTTACCATGCTGCTGGGCATGGGTACGCGCTTGGCGCTGACGGCTGCCATGGCCTTCCTGCTGGGCCATTCACTCTACAAGGGTGCGCTCTTTATGGTGGCAGGCGCGCTGGATCACGCCACCGGCACCAAAGACATCACCCGCATGGGTGGCTTGGCCCGGGCCATGCCGCTGACGCTGCTGGTGGCGGCGCTGGCGGCCTTGTCGCTGGCGGGCCTGCCGCCCTTGTTTGGCTTCGTGGCCAAGGAACTGCTGTTTGAGGCGGTGCTGGATGCACCTGTGCTGCGCACGTTGCTGCTGGTAATGGTGGTGGCGGCGGCCATGATGACCAGCGCCATCGCCTTCATCCTGGTGCTGCGACCTTTCTTCGGCCGCTACCAGGTCACACCGCGTCAGCCCCATGAAACCCCCTTTGCCATGTTGTTGGGGCCAGCATTGTTGGCCCTGTTGGGGCTGGCATTGGGCCTGCTGCCCGCCCTCACCGGTACCACCCTGGTCCAGGCGGCAACCAGTGCCGTGGCCGGTACTGATGTGCCGGCGCAGCTCAGTCTTTGGCACGGCTTGAATGCCGCATTGCTGCTCAGTGGCCTGAGCCTGATGGTGGGCGCATTGCTGTACTGGCAATGGGATGCCATTCGGCAATGGCTGGTGGCGCGACGCTTTATGGATGCGCTGGGGCCCGAGCGTGGTTATGAGCAGGGCATGCGCGGTCTGGAGTGGCTGATGCACTGGCAGACCAGAATCCTGCAGAGCGGCTACCTGCGCGCTTATCTGAGCATTGTGCTGCTGACCACAGTGGCCTTGCTGGCCTGGACCATGCTGGTGCATCTGGGAATCATGCCCAGATGGCAGGCGGTGCATGGACTGTTTCACGAGCTGGTGATCGCCGGTGTGATCCTGGCCGCGGCACTGTTTGTGGCCAATACCAGATCCCGCCTGGGTGCCGTGGCAGCGGTTGGTGTGGTGGGCTTTGGCGTGGCGCTGTTTTATGTGCTGTTCAGCGCTCCGGATCTGGGCGTGACCCAGGTGCTGATCGAAACCCTCACGGTGATTCTGCTGGTGCTGGTGTTGTTCCGGTTGCCGAATTTTCTTGGGTTATCCTCGCCCTGGGTACGGGCTCGGGATTTCATCATCGCTGGCCTGTTTGGTATCAGCATGACTGTGCTGATGCTGTTTGCCGTGGATACCCAGTACTTCGCGCCCATCTCCAGTTATTTTGTCAGTGAGTCCGTGCCTGGTGGGTATGGGCGGAACATCGTCAATGTGATTCTGGTGGACTTCCGCGCCCTGGACACATTGGGT
>JBJHDG010000419.1:0-1565 GCA_050486425.1 Pseudomonadales bacterium
CGGGATAGGCGACGCTGTCGGCGTTGCGTCCGGTGCCGTTCTCGACGATCTGGCGCATCAGGCCGCGCATCTGAGCCGACGTCCGCTCGGAGATGACACGGCGGCCCTCGGCCGGTGCGTCGTTCGGCCGCCGCAGCAGGGTGGCATCGTGATTGATAACCAGGATATTCGTGAGCTGCCACTGCAGCTGCTGCGGGCACAGATCGGTTTGGTGCCGCAGCAGTCGGTGCTGTTTGCAGGCACCATCGCGGACAACCTGCGCTATGGCGCAGCCGACGCCGAGGAAGTGAACCTGTGGGAGGCGCTTGCCGCCGCCAACGCGGCGGATTTTGTGCGCGCGTTGCCGGAGGGATTGCAGACGCGATTGGGTGAGGATGGTGGCGGCCTGTCCGGTGGTCAGAAGCAGCGCCTCGCCATTGCGCGGGCGCTGGTACCCAGGCCCAGGCTGCTGCTGCTGGATGAGGCTACCAGTGCGCTGGATGCCGGCAGTGAGGAGATGATTCGCCAGACGCTACAGAATTTGCGTGGTCGTTGCACCATGTTGGTGATTGCACATCGTCTGTCGACGGTAATCGCCGCCGATCGCATCATGGTGTTGGATGCGGGTAGATTGGTAGCACAGGGTACACACCAGGCATTGTTACAATCGTCGCCGCTGTACCAGGAATTTTCCCAGATTCAATTTTCTGGTTCAGGCGAACCCGCAACCACCGATTCATGATCAGCAAACAGTTCCATTAAGCCGCGAAATAGGTACACTTGACCTGCATTACCCGAAGAAAGCACCCGCAATACGTATTATAAAAAGCAGGGGAGGGGGCTCGATGGGACCTTTGCAAGGATACCGCATCCTGGAAGTGGCGGGCCTCGGCCCTGGGCCGTTTTGCGGCATGCTACTGGCGGATATGGGTGCAGATGTCATCCGCATCGAACGACCAGGTCAGCGCAGTGTTGCTGATGCCGTCCTGGGGCGCGGTCGTCGCTCAATATGTCTTGACCTAAAAACACCCGAAGGCGTGGAAGTGGTGCTGCGTTTATGCCAGCACGCTGACGCTTTATTTGAGGGGTTTCGACCTGGTGTGATGGAACGGCTGGGTTTGGGCCCGGATATCTGCCGCGCACGCAACCCGCGTCTGGTCTATGGACGCGTCACTGGCTGGGGGCAGACGGGCCCCTTGGCCCAGGCTGCCGGCCTGCACGGCATTGGCGCGGCGGGTGCCAAGCCGGTGGTGCCGCTGAACCTGATCGGTGATTACTGCGGCGGTGGCATGTTGATGGCATTCGGTCTGGTGTGTGCACTGCTGGAACGGCGGCATTCCGGCGTGGGGCAGGTGGTGGATGCGGCTATGCTGGATGGGGCCTCACTACTGATGTCCATCTACTATCCCTTGCTGGCATCCGGCCAACACAGTGATCAGCGTGGCACCAACCTGCTGGACGGTGGCGCGCATTTTTACGATACCTATGAGACCAGTGATGGGCGCTATATCAGTCTGGGCGCCATTGAGCCGAAGTTTTACCACCTGTTACTGGAAAAGTTGGGGGTTGATCCCGCCAGCCTGGGT
>JBJHDG010000420.1:0-1519 GCA_050486425.1 Pseudomonadales bacterium
CCGTACACGCTGAGGTGTTCACCGCGGCTGCGGGCGCGCAGCATCTGGGCCTGGATTTCCCGGATATCCACCGCACCCTTGCTGGTCCAGGCGACGTTGGGCAGCTGGGCAAAAATATTGTCCAGGTTCAGGCTATTGGGCAGTGCCAGCCGGTGTGACAGCAGATGCAGTTTCAGATAGGCCTCAGGGGTGGAATTGATGGGGCCATCCTGAGTCAGCGCCACGGCCAGGATCGGGCGCTCCAGTGCTGCCAGCTGGCGTGCACTGGCTGCCAAGCCGGCCGCACCTGCAGCATCCAGGCGGTTGGCCAGACGCGCCAGTGCCGCCGTGGATAATTCAACCTGGCTGCTGCCCACTTCGGTGGCAATGGCCGCACTGACTTCGGCAGATAACCGCAACACTGGCGCCGGGAAAAAAGTATCCAGCACTTCCGCCTTGCTGTTGTAACTGGCCAGTCCCAGGCCAAATGCAAATAGTTCCGTCATGGGTGCTCCTGCGGCCAGTCCTTAGTGTGGGTATTTGAAGGTTTGCATGCGCTGAGCCGCCTCCAGGCATTCTGCCAGGCTGGCCACCAACGCCATTCGGATGCGGTGCTGGCCAGGATTATTGCCATCCTGGCCGCTGCGCCCGAGAAAAGTGCCAGGCAATACTGTGATATTGCATTGGGTAAACAGTGCCTTGGCATAGGCCTGGTCATCCACCGGCGTGGGCGCCCAGTAATAAAAACCGGCCGCTGGCACTTGCACATCCAGCACCTGGCGCAGCAGGGGCGTGACCTTGGCAAACTTTTCCCGGTAGCTGGCCCGGTTGGCAATCACATGGGCTTCGTCTTGCCAGGCCAATGTGCTGACGGCCTGGACGTGGGCGGGCAGGGCGCAGCCATGATAGGTACGGTACTGCAGATAGCCACTCAGAATGCTGGCATCACCGGCCACGAAGCCGGAACGCAGCCCCGGCAGATTGGAGCGCTTGGACAGGCTGTGAAAAACCACGCAGCGCCGGTAGTCGGTGCGGCCCAGGCTGGCACAGGCCTGTAACAGGCCCCAGGGTGGCGCCGCCTCATCGGCATAAATTTCCGAGTAACATTCATCGGCGGCGATAATGAAATCATGCCGGTCAGCCAGCTCGATGAGCTGACACAGGCCCGCCTGGTCGATTACCGCGCCGGTGGGGTTGCCCGGTGAGCAGATATACAACAGCTCGCAGGCATCCCAGATGCATGCCGGCACACTGGCAAAATCCGGCAACAGGCCATTGTCCGCCGGGCAGGCAATGTAATAGGGCTGGGCACCGCCCAGCAGCGCGGCACCTTCATAGATTTGATAGAAGGGATTGGGCATGGCCACCAGGCTGTCGCTGCGACCGCTGAGTACCGCCTGGGCAAAAGAGAACAGTGCTTCCCGGGTGCCAGCCACAGGTAGTACATGCTGTTCCGCACTCAGGCTGCCGGCGGGCAGCGCGAAACGCCGCGTGGCCCAATCCGCCATGGCCTGGCGCAATGCCTCCGAACCCTTGGTGG